>DSAU01000534.1 GCA_011046315.1 bacterium | reverse complement strand
GGCCAGGAACCGCGAATATCAGCGGTGGTGGGGTCATTGCCCGGATCACCGTTGCGAAATCTCTCCGGAAAAATTTGATACCAGACAACTTTCTTTGCCCACTCAGGAACCGATGTGTCAAAGGTTTGCTTTCCACAGAAGGTCAAACAACAACAAAAGGAGAGAAGCAAGATCAGTGAAAGAACGGTTCTCAGTCTCATAGAATACCCTATATTTTTTAATCGAATTGGTTAAAACTCTATCGCCATTGAAAATTGCTGAATATCTTTCAATATCCCAAAGTCCTGAAACGCGTAATTTAACCTTATCCTCAATCCATTAAATAATTGATAATAAAATCCGGCGCCAAAAGAAACTCCTTCTTCGGAGTCAGCGGCAAATAATGTTTTATAACCAGCGCTCAGTGAAAACATTCGATTAAAAACGTAACTTCCCCCAAGGTTCACGTACTCGACATCGTCATTGGGATGCAGCGCATCAACTGCTAAAATCAAATTGCTATTGCCCCTGCCTTTGAGCACATCCATTGAAACGCCGACCCGAAACATTAGCGGCAGATCGTAGCTTTCAGTTCTGAGTTCGGCATTAATATTTTCATTGCTACCGGACACCAGTGGGTCAATATTAACCTGAATCATCAAATCCCTGCCCTGCATTCTCATTTTAGTTCCAAAGTTGGAAATATTCATACCAATGTTTAGCCCGTGAAACTGGGTTTTAAAAATGGTTCCGATATCAAAAGCCACGCCGGTGGCTGAAGAATTCAAAATATATTCATGAATATATTTAAAGTTGGCGCCGATTGCAAACCGGTCGGTTAGAGCGCGCGCATAGGCAAGGCTGAAAGCGTAGCTGCCGGCAGAAAATTTTTCACCGGTCCCATAGGGATAATTGACCGTGGTTCGCTCCATTTCATCCATGGTCAAAAAAGTAGCGCTCGCGCCTATCGTCCCAACGCTGAGCGGAATGGCTATTCCTGCATAGTTAAAGGTCAAATCAGCGATCCAATTGTTATAAGTAAACACCGCTTCATTTTTTTGTAACCACGCCAAGCCTGAGGCATTCCAATACATCGCTGTGGCGTCGTTGGCTACCGATACAAACGCACTCCCCATCCCGATGGCGTTTGAACCAACATCGATGTTCAAAAAACCGGCAGCGGTGGTTCCCACTTTTGTAACCTGCTCCTGGGAAGCCAGGAAATTGACAAGCATGAGATTTATCAGCAGAATCAAAATTATTTTTTTCATTGCCAAACTCCTTGAGAATTATTTAATGATACAAAACTTACCGATTTTTTTGCCATGTTCGCCAGCATCAACATGGTAAATATAGACGCCATAAGCAATGTCGAGATTATCTTTGGTCAACATGTTCCAAATCGCTGTGCCATCCCACAGGTTTGATTCCGTACCCGACGGATAAACGTCGCGCTCTATTGTGTCAACCAATTGGCCCCGCACGTTAAATATTTTTATGGTACACCTGGGCGGCAAATTGATAAAATGCAAATGTCGTGGACCGTGTCCGCTGGAGTATGGATTGAGCGGCTCCCAGCTATTGGTAACGATATACGGATTGGGAACCACACCAATATTTTCCATCTGTGAAACAGCCAGTTGATCATCGATTTTCTCGCGCTGCGTGGTAAATTCCAATACCATCGATGACAGAAACGGCTTTGATAGTATCACAAATGCGGTATCACCTGCCGCAGGAACATGTTTGGTTGAATCAAACACAGTTTTAAATTCCCAGGTTACAATGAGCGAATCTTTTTCGTCACGCTCCATTAAAACGATGAGATCTTGATTGAGATAGTCAGCGGAAAACACGCCGTCATTGCCATGGGTTTCCCAAAATGCAAAATCGATGAACTCGGATTTAGACAGGTTATATACCTTGAAATTAACCGGTTTTGGATGTAATTCCACAACTCGCACCTTCAAATAAGAGGAGGTATCAATCCCAACGTCACCGAAGATGATCATATAATCTGACGGGTACATGGTTCCGGTTATGAATCCGTATTTGAAGACCTTAAAGCCTATCGTCTGAACTCCTTCACGGCTCCAGCCACTCTTGCTGCGGTCAATCTGAATAAATTTAGAATTATTGACCATGAGCTGAAAACCATCAACAATTGGTTGTTCATCATTGGGGCTCAATTTTGACGATCTATCAACCAGCGTATCGATAATGCCTTGCGCTTCAAAGGTCACATCAGCCAGCGTCCAATTTTTGGTGGAAAGGGTATCACCTTCGGCGACAGACCCTTTGCGCAGCGTATCTTCAAACGTAATCCGGTAATGATGATTTTCTTTAATTTGAGCCGGATCAATGATGTGATAGGTAAAATTCCCGGAAGGTTTCAAAATCGATACCGCTTGAATGGAATCAATATCCGCGGGAACATATCCGGCAGCAGGGGCTTCGGGTCGAACAATGGCGACATTGCGGCTTTTTTCGATATTACCGGCAGCATCAACCGATATTTGAATCCCACATTCCGACGGTGGAATTCCTTGAAGCGGATCGCCACGGTCATAGGCAGTGACAGCATAGTAATAGGTAAATCCGTTTTTCACATCGGTGTCTACTAAACTGTGTTTCAACCCGGAATTATTTCCCAGCCAAAATTGGACGCCTTTCACCGGCACTACCTGAAAATTTGTGGTTGAATTATCCGGGTTTCGATGGGTGTACACAAATCCCTGATATTCATTAACCAGATCGAACTGGGCAATCGGCTCCATGAATGTTCGCGAGCCAAATCCATCGGTAATCGGAGTCATATCGCGGAAACGGGTATCAGTGGATCGATAAACCCGATACCCTTCAAAATCTCTGCCGGTGATGGGATCGACCGACTCCTCAGCGATTGAATCCCAGTATAGGGTGACCTGATTATCGCCGGGAACAGCTACCAGGGTTGGCGTATAGGGCGCCTGAGCAAATTTGTAATTTTCCCTATAAGCTTTGGTGACCCACTGTTTATTTCGATATAGATCGCTGTTGGGGTCGTAGCGCGGTCCGTCGCCAAAAATCAAAGCGATGGAGAAACGCTCAGTTTGCCCAACCTTTAACGGAAAATAGCCGGAGCCGAACATAAAATCAGCATCCGCATTTTGAATCGATGAGTTCAAATATCCGGGCCGCATATAGCGCCAGATTTTATTGTCATCATGTAACGGAATGAAATCAAACGGTTTAAAAAAGTAGAAACTGGTCAATCCGATCATGTCTGATTCATCGATATCGGTTTTGTCAATGCGCGGTTCGCCAGGAAATTCGGTTCCGGCGCCACTGGTGGGAAGGCCATCGCCCTCACCGTAATCGCCGGTGCCGGCGATGCCATCCAATCCCACATCATCAGACAAAATATCCCAATC
>DSAU01000250.1 GCA_011046315.1 bacterium | reverse complement strand
GACAATGTGAACATGGATGTCGAATTGATCACGCCGATCGCGATGGAGACCGGTTTGCGTTTTGCGATTCGCGAGGGTGGTCGTACTGTTGGCGCCGGAGTGGTTACGGAAATTATTGAATAATTGATCTCGTTTGAATGATATTCGTACTTGAAAAGTTGGAGTAATAATTTATGGCTGGGCAAAAAATTCGAATTAAATTAAAAGCCTATGATCATCGTTTAGTTGACAAGTCGACCGATAAAATTATCAGAACGGCAAAAGCAACTGGTGCAAACATTTCCGGACCGATTCCACTTCCGACGCGGCGGAGTGTTTATACTGTTTTAAGATCGCCACATGTCGATAAAAAATCGCGTGAACAGTTTGAAACCCGGATTCACAAACGATTGATCGATATTATCAATTCGAATCCTAAAACAGTGGACGCCCTAATGAAGCTCGAGCTGCCGGCTGGCGTTGATGTAGAAATCAAAGTTTGATAGTCGAAAAGATTCTTTTTTTTGTCCAGTAAATTCATCTAACTGAAATCCACTGATAGTTAGATCGATTGATCAGCATAACCAAAAAATAATGATAAGAGCAAATGACAGGTATAATCGGTAAAAAAATTGGAATGACCCGGGTGTTTGATAAAACAGGGCAAAGAATTGTTGTGACTGTGATTCAGGCGGGACCGTGTTACGTTACTGAAGTCAAAACCAAAGATATACATGGCTATGATGCTGTGCAATTGGGTTTTGATGAAAAAAGGGAGAAGGTGACAACAGCGCCCTTGAGAGGAATTTTTAAAAAAGCCGGTGTGAAACCTCTTCGCGTGTTAAAAGAATTTCAAGCATTTAAGGCAGAGTCTCCTCTGAAATTGGGAGATGCGGTTAAGGTCGATGTGTTTGAAGAAGGGGATCAGGTTTCGGTTACGGGGGTATCAAAAGGTCGGGGTTTTGCCGGCACAGTCAAGCGACATGGTTTTGGCGGCGGTCCCAAAACGCACGGACAAAGTAACCGCCATCGAGCGCCAGGTTCAATAGGACAGTCTTCCTATCCCTCGCGGGTGTTTAAGGGTATAGGAATGCCCGGAAGAATGGGCGGCAAGAAGGTGACTGTTAAAAATTTAAACATTGTCAAAGTTGACAAGGAAAAGGACTATCTTCTGATAGAAGGTGCAGTTCCGGGGCATATTAATAATTATGTTTTCATTAATAAGCAATAATCGAATAACATCATTTACAGATTAATTGGAATATTGAACATGGAATTAGAGGTTTTTAAAACTGACGGAATACCTTCGGGAAATAAAGTTGAGCTTTCAAAGACCATTTTTGAGGCAAAACCTAATGATCATTTGATTTATCAAGCAGTGCGCAGCCAGATGACAAACCAACGTCAGGGCACGGTAGCGACAAAAAATCGATCACAGGTTCGAGGCGGTGGTAGAAAACCCTGGCGGCAGAAGGGAAGAGGGACAGCGCGTGTTGGCACAATTCGCTCTCCGTTATGGGCAGGCGGTGGTCGAATTTTTGGACCACAACCGCGGGATTTGAAAATGAAGTTGACCAAAAAGATGAAAAAGCTGGCTCGAATTTCTGCCTTCTCTTATAAAGCCAACCAAAATCAAATCATGTTGCTTGAAGATGTCCAGATCGAAACCCCGAAGACCAGAGAATTATTTCAAATTCTGAAGAACTTGAACCTCGATGGTAAAAAAACATTATTGCTGTTAAATAACATCGATGAGAATGTTCTGCGTTCAGGGAGAAATATTCCGAATTTGACAATTCGTTTGGCAGCGGATACTTCTACTTATGATATTCTCAACTGCGAAGTTTTGCTTATTGAAAAAGACGCACTTGATAAAATTACTGAGGTCTGTACCTTATGAAGAAAGATTACGAAATATTAGTCTATCCGATATTAACGGAGAAAATGCTAAAACTGCAGGAGTCCCGGAGAAAATATGCTTTTAAGGTTAGCCCGAACGCTAACAAGATTCAGGTAAAAATCGCTGTACAGAGTCGTTTTGATGTAACGGTTGAAAATGTGCACATGATAAACGTTAAAGGGAAGTCCAAACAGATGAACACCCGACGTGGTATTACGCGAGGGAGGCGTTCGGATTGGAAAAAAGCAATTATTACATTGAAAGAAGGCGATGCTATTAATTTCTTTGAGGGAAACGCGTAATTTAATGATAGCTGATTATGGTTTTGGAGAATAAACAAAATGCCAGTCAAACATTTTAAACCCACAACACCGACACTGAGATTCAAGACGGTTTCCACCTTTGAAGAGATCACAACCGACAGTGCTGAGTCTTCATTGATTGCGCCGTTGAAAAAGAAGGGCGGTAGAAACCACGCTGGTCGCATTACAGTTCGAAGACGCGGTGGCGGACATAAACGCGCTTATCGGATCATCGATTTTAAACGCGATAAGATCGATGTACCAGCAAAAGTTGCAACCATCGAATATGATCCGAATCGTTCTGCGAGAATTGCACTGCTGAATTATGCAGATGGTGAAAAGCGCTACATTTTAGCTCCGAACGGTTTGAAAGTGAATGATGTTATTATTTCTGCTGAGAAGGCTGAAATCAAGGTCGGGAACTGCATGTTATTGAAGAATATTCCGTTGGGATCAGTGGTGCATAATATTGAAACGAAGATCGGTAAGGGTGGTCAAGTTGCCCGCAGCGCCGGCGCTTATGCACAGTTGGTCGCCAAAGAGGGTAAATACGCTCAGTTAAGAATGCCATCTGGTGAAGTGAGAATGGTTTTATTAGGGTGCCGGGTAACTTTGGGACAAGTCGGCAATCTGGATCATGAAAACATTACCATTGGTAAAGCCGGAAAAAGCCGTTGGTTGGGCCGTCGTCCAAAAGTCCGCGGCGTTGCCATGAACCCGGTCGATCATCCGATGGGTGGCGGAGAAGGCAAATCCTCCGGTGGCAGACATCCCTGCACGCCCTGGGGGAAAATTACCAAAGGTTTGAAAACGAGAAAGAAAAAAAGTTCAGATTCATTAATCTTAAAAAAACGGAAAACTAAATAGGTTTATCATCTATGGCAAGATCGATTAAAAAAGGACCCTTTGTTGATTCGAAACTGTTGAAAAAAATTCAGGGATTGAACGAAATTAATCAAAAAAAGGTCGTGAAAACCTGGGCTCGCAGATCAACAATCACACCTGAATTTGTAGGCCACACCGTGGCAATTCATAATGGTAATAAATTTATCCCGGTTTTTATTAATGAAAATATGGTCGGGCATAAATTAGGCGAATTTTCACCGACGCGGACTTTCAGAGGTCATGCGGGCAAAGGTGACAGAAAGAGCAGAGTGAAATGAATTTAAAATGTCAGGTTTAAGCGACCATAACGGAGAAAAAGATGGAAGCGAAAGCAATTGCAAAATAT
>DSAU01000142.1 GCA_011046315.1 bacterium | reverse complement strand
TGCCGCTTGATGACAAATCGTATCAATCCCCCGGGCGAGTCCACTGACAATCAAAATTTTATTCTGAACCAACTCCCGGCTGATTTTTTCTGCGACAATTTTTCCGTAAGCGCTCGGTAATCGTGTCCCCACCATGGCAATGGCATACCTATCCGGATTCTGAATTTTACCTTTAACATAAAGAAGAACCGGCGGGTCATAAATTCTTCTTAAATTATCAGGATATTGCTCGCTCCAGAAATGAATCACATCAACGCCCAGCCGTCGGCTTCGTTCAAATTCCTGTTTGCCAAACTGAAAATTTCGATAGCTTTTAATTTTCTGAGCGCTTTTAAAGTCAATTCCATCAACGTTGGTTAGTTCCTTGATGCTGGCATGAAAAATGGGCTCAGTTCCTCTAAAATGCGCCACTAACGCCCGTAAACGAGTCGGGCCGATTCCCTGAACCGCCGTCAAATTTATAAGCTGTTCGATGTCAATAAACATTATTGCTCACCTGATTGTTTGCTTTTTTGGATCAATTGCCAGATACTTTGTTTCAACTTTTCAAGTCCTTCTCCGCTGATCGCAGAAACATAACAAACCGGGACTGGCAAATTTTGTAATGCCCTTGGTAAAGTCAATTTATCGTCCGCAACCAAATCCATTTTAGATAATACGATAAGCGATGGTTTGGAAAGCAGCTCCAGTTGATATTTTTCAAGTTCCTCTCTGAGAATAAAAAAATCGCGTCCAATATCATCTGAATCAGCATCGAGTAAATAAATCAAAATGTTAGTTCTTTCGATGTGACGAAGAAAGTTCAGCCCCAGTCCTTTGCCTTGATGTGCGCCTCTGATTAAACCGGGTATATCAGCTACGACAAAGCTCTGATGCTCTTTATATTGAACAATCCCAAGATTGGGCGTCAGCGTTGTAAACGGATAGTCGGCAATTTTTGGCCTGGCAGCAGATATGCGCGATAGCAGCGTTGATTTTCCGGCATTGGGCAATCCCACCAAACCAACATCGGCATTTAATTTGAGCTCCAATAAAACGACACGATTCTCTCCAGCTTGTCCGTCTTCAGCATAGCGGGGCGTTCGTTTGGTCGGAGTGGCGAAATGCCAATTTCCGCGCCCCCCTTTTCCTCCCCTGACTGCTACGAACTCCTGCCCCTGGTCTACCAAATCCGCCAACACTTCTCCTGTATCAGCGTCTTTGATAACTGTTCCGCATGGCACCTTGATGATAACATTTGCAGCATTGCGACCGGTTTTTTTTGCGCCCTGACCATGCTTTCCCGATTCGGCTTTGAAAATTCTCTTATAACGATAATCAATCAATGTCTGCAAATTGGCATCGGCTTGAAAGATTACGTCGCCGCCCTTGCCTCCGTCACCGCCATCCGGACCGCCTTTGGGCACGTATTTCTCGCGTCTGAAGCTGATCACACCATGTCCGCCATTTCCGGCGATTACTTTGATTCTTGCCTGATCGATGAACAAACCATTTCTCCGTTTCTCAGTTAGAAAATGTGATGTTATTATACAATAAAAATATCTATTAATCAAGAAAAAATTGATGATCAATATTTTAAATTTTTATCACTGGATGAAGAATTTCGTGTTTGAGGAATAAAAAAATGTTGCATCTGGAAAGCTGATTTACTATATTAAACAGAATTTTAACAATTGTATCGTTAACCCCATCATTTACCGACTAAGGGAGGAACACGAATGAGAAAAATTACCGTGTTAATGTTTGCGGTTAGTTTGCTTTTGACGACTCAACTGCTATCTCAAAGTTTGTTAGAAAAGGCTGATTCGCTCTGGGAAAAACGAGGCGAGAACTTTGATCAGCAAACGCTTTTAGCAGACAGCGCTTACATCAACCAGGCAATTCAAGGTTACAAACAGCTAATCCAGACTGCTGATGGCGCGGAAAAAGAGGAGGCAATCTGGAAGCTGATTCGGGCTTATTATTTTAAGGGCAAACACACCACGCATGACAAAGAGATGAAAAAAGCGATTTACGACCTGGGCAAGGAGCTTGGCGAACAGGGCTTGCAACAATTTCCTGATTCCCCAGGGATAAATCTGTTTTTGGCAATCGTATGGGGCGTCTGGGGCGAAGAATACGGGATCCTGGCAGCGGCAAGAAAGGGAGTTGCCGGTAAAATTAAAGATCTTTGCGAAAAAACCATCGAACTGGATCCCGAGTTTGATGAGGGCGGTGGCTATCGCGTGTTGGGCAGAGTCTATTTTAAAGCGCCAAAAATTTGGCCTATTTTAAGATGGCCGTCCAAGGAAAAATCGGTTGAAATTCTGGAGAAATCGCTGGAAATTTCGCCAAAGAACTTAAACACGCGGCAGTTCCTTGCCGAGGCTTTTTATTCGCAAGGCGAAAAAGAGCAAGCTATCCAGATGATGAACGAAATTCTTGCTGAAGACCAGATGATCGAGGGCGTTGCTGAAGATGCTGTCATTAAAAGTGAGGTCCGAGAAATGCTTGCTGATTGGCAGAAATAAATCTTTCATATTGCTCTGGTTTCTGATAGTGATTTTAATTTGAATCGAACGCCGGATTTATATCGTCCGGCGCTCTTTTTAATGATGGATATTATATCATTAATTCAAAAAGCAGACCTGTCAAAATCGAGGATTTAACCAGTTGTAATCTTGCTGTTTTAAAATCATAAAGCTTAATTGTAAATTTAATAGAGGTCAAATGATATGACGGATTCTGTATTTAATCTAATCAAAAACAGACGCAGCATCAGAAAATATCAACCGCGGCCTGTTGAACGGGAGAAACTTCGGAAATGTCTCGAAGCTGCTCGGTTGGCGCCATCTGCTGAGAACGTTCAACCGTGGCGATTTATTGTGATCGATGATCCTGATTTGAAAAACCGCTTTGCAAAGGAGGTGTTTTCCGGAATCTATTTTCCGATGAAATTCGCCCAGCAAGCGCCGGTAATTGTTATTATCCTGGCTAAGCGTGATCTCATCGCTAATCGTATCGGAAAACAAATCCAGGGAATCCATTATTATTTTATCGATGTTGGGATTGCCGGGCAACATCTTGTATTGCAAGCTCAAGAGCTGGGACTTGGCAGTTGCTGGATTGGTTGGTTCAATCCGAGAAAAGTGCGAAATTTTTTCAACATTCCCAAAAGCTATCAGGTCGCTTCGCTAATCAGTCTCGGCTATCCCGCACAAGAAAAATCAGAAGTGAAGAATCGTTCTCCACTTGATAAGATCGCCTGGTTTAATGGCTTTAAAAATGAGGATCAAAATTGAAGTTAATCGGCGAGATGAGCTCCGGGACTTTAATCCGGCGTTATCAGAGATTTCTTGCTGATATCCGGTTGGATAGTGGGGAACAGATCACTGCACATTGCCCCAACTCCGGCAGCATGCGCTCTTGCAACACTC
>DSAU01000498.1 GCA_011046315.1 bacterium | reverse complement strand
TACTAAAATTTCTTGATTTTTTATTTTTATTTGTTTATAATGGAAGCATAGCGGTTGAATCAGCAGAATCGTTTTTTATGGTAAAATACAAAATCCTTGTTTGTTGTTGAAATGATTCTGTTGAGAACTCTTTTTATTTAGAAATTTAGAAATGTTGGTTTTTAGAACATCTGCAGCACACATATTTCCAATTATAAAAAGAATTCCCCTTTTCCAATAAAGACCAATTAAGGAGGTGCTTTAATGGATCAAGACAAAAAACATAGCAAAATATCCCGACGGAAATTTATCAAAGGTATCGGAGGAGGCGTTGTCGGCGGCGCAGTTCTGTTACACAACCTGCCGGTGCTATCAGAGTCAGCGATAGAGCCTGCCGGCGCTGGGTTGGAACAAAAGTATCCGCTTATTTTTAAAGTTAACGCCAAGACGGTTCGTGTCTTGGTAGAATCCTCGGCTACCCTGGCGGATGTGTTACGAGATCAACTTCAATTAACCGGCACGAAAATCGTCTGCAATCATGGTGAGTGCGGTGGCTGCACAGTGCTGCTTAATGGCAAAGCCGTTTACTCATGTATGATGTTGGCATTGGACGCGGCAGGCAGTGAAGTTACCACCATCGAAGGTTTACTAAACGGAGAGGAAATCAATCCTTTGCAGCAAGCATTTATCGAGAAAGATGGTATGCAATGCGGTTTTTGTACACCGGGACAAATTATGGCTGCGCAGGCGTTATTGAGCAAAAATCCCCATCCGTCGCGTGCTGAAGTCATGACGGGCATGTCAGGTAATCTCTGTCGATGCGCTGCCTATCCGAAAATCGTGGATTCGGTATTGGCTGCTGCTGAAACTCATTTGAAGTAATCGACTCAAACGGAATTGTTCATTCGGCTACTTTTGTCAAATTATTGTACAAAACAAAAAACGTTCAAAGAGATACCGACATCATCTGGAAAACTGTTTGAAAAAATTAGAAATTAAAGCTGTATTTTTTCATCATTGTAGTATGAAGATTAAAAATTTAATCAAAACAGTCCGTTTAAATTACGCCCCATCTCCAAATGAAAGATAAAACATTGGAGGAACCATGTCATCACGAAAAATCATAAAATCCAAATATTTTTTTGAAGAAGATTTTGTTGAATCCTTGGCTGAGGTACCGGTTGAAAAAACTGAAGCCTGGGCGTCCGGCGCTGAACTAAAAGTTGTGGGCAAGCCGACTCAGCGCAAAGACGGTTATGATAAGGTGAGTGGCAGCGCCCAATACACGTTTGACATCAGTTTACCGAAAATGGCCTTTGCAAAAACACTGCGTTCTCCCCATCCTCATGCTCGAATTCTGAACATCGATGTTAGCAAAGCGAAAAAGTTGCCTGGTGTACTTGAAATAATCACCCATCAGAATACCCCCAAAATTCCCTGGTATTTTGGAATGAGCTTCCTTTTCGACACAACGCTTCGCTTTGAAGGCGATGAAGTCGCCTGTGTTGCAGCAGAATCAGAACATATTGCTGAACAAGCGTTGCAGCTCATTCGGGTCGAATATGAAGAATTACCGTTCACCATCGAAGCCGGACAGGCCATGTCAGAAGCAGCACCGAAAATCCACGACACAAACATCCTGCGCGGCAGACCAGATACTTACGAGCGTGGCGATATTGAAAAAGGGTTTGCTGAAGCCGATGTCGTCCTCGAAGAAACATTCACCACTCAAACCGCGGTGCACAATACCACCGAACCGCATTGCAGCGTAGTCAACTGGGATGGCGACAGACTGACCGTCTGGGATTCGACCCAGGGCATTTTTTCGGTTCGCGATGGAATCGCAGACAGCCTGGGAATTCCTGCCAGCCATGTTCGGGTGATCAAAAAGTATATGGGCGGCGGATTCGGTAGTAAATTAGCAGCAGGAAAATATACGGTCATGGCGGCGCTTCTGGCAAAGAAAATCGGCAGACCCGTCAAAATCGCGCTTGACCGCAAAGAAATGAATCTGGCGGTGGGAAACAGACCTGATTCAGTGCAGAAGTTAAAAATCGGCGCCAAAAAGGATGGTACTCTAACCGCCATGGTTCATGAATCTTATGGCGCTTCCGGCGCCTACCCCAGCGGCGCTGCCTGCAGTTGGCCCTTTCGGACTATTTATCAATGTCCGAATCTTAATACAATTGACTATTCGGTCTATATCAATGCCGGCCCGGGCAGACCAATGCGCGCCCCGGGACATGTGCAGGGAACATTCGGCATGGATTCGATTATCGACGACATGGCCGAAAAAATTGGAATGGACCCCTTGGAATTCCGGCTAAAAAATTATGCTGAAATTGATCAGGTTGGTAATGCACCCTATACCAGCAAACGGTTGCATGAATGCTACCAACAAGGTGCTGCTGCTATTGGCTGGTATCAAAAGAGAAGACCTGCCGGCAGTTCACCGGGGAAAATTAAAAAAGGCATTGGGATGGCTTCCCAGATTTGGTGGGGCGGCGGAGGTCCGCCGGCGTACGCAACACTGAAGCTCAATCGCGATGGCAGCGCCACTGTGATTGCCGGAACCCAGGACCTCGGTACCGGAACCTATACCTTTATTGCCCAGGTTGCGGCTGAAGTGCTGGAAATTCCCCTGGATAACATCAATGTTATTCTGGGCGATACTGGGGTCGCTCCCTACGGACCTTCCAGCGGCGGCAGTACAACCGCGCCCTCGATATCTCCGGCAGTTCGCGATGCAGCCGAGCAGATGAAAACCAAGCTTATTAGCGGCGCGGCTGCCATTCTGGAGGTCCCGGAACGCGAGCTAAGCTATCGCAATGCAGTCATTTCCGCAATTACAGACTCGGAAAAAAAACTCGGCATCTCTGATGTTGTTCGACAAATGCGGGAACGTGTGCTGGTTACAACCGGATTGCGAAACGCCAATCCCGAAGGATACACCATTAACTCATTCGGCGCCCAATTCGCAGAAGTGGAGGTTGACATTGATACCGGAAAAATTCGCCTGTTGAAAGTCGTCGCTGCCCACGACGTGGGAAGAATATTAAATCCGCTTACCAGCGACAATCAATTTCATGGCGGTATCATTCAAGGTATCGGTTTTGCTTTGATGGAAGAACGCATCATGGATCCCATGACCGGTAAAACATTGACCACCAATTTGCATAATTACAAAGTTCCCACAGTAATGGACACGCCGACCGAAATTGAGGTCATCATCGTAAGCGACAGCGATCCGCTGATCAGCAACACCGGCGTTAAGGGTATCGGCGAACCGGCGCACATTCCAACCGCCGCTGCCATTGCTAATGCTGTTTATAACGCCATTGGCGTCAGGATGAAAAGTCTTCCCATGACGCCGGATAAAATTCTCCACGCGTTATTTGGATAATTTTTTTCTGATAAATAAACAAAAAACGGAGCCTGG
>DSAU01000497.1 GCA_011046315.1 bacterium | reverse complement strand
GCAATCTGTTCGATTCGTTTTTCAACCGGACAATCGTCGGTCGTTTTAATGTTCAGATGACCTCGATTGAGGATTGCCATTTCGTTTTCATCAAGATAGATCACCTGGCGAGTATAACCCACAATGGCGGCAGTGTCTGATGCCACAAAATATTCATCGTCACCGATGCCGATGACAATCGGGCTGCCTTTTCGCGCGGCAATCAATTGATCAGGGTGGTCACTGCAAATTAAAGCGATCCCATAAGTGCCTTCAACCAATTGCAGCGCCCCTCGCACTGCTTTTTCCATGTCGCCAGACAGTTGATAATGGTCTTCAATGAGATGAACCAGCACCTCAGTGTCTGTCTCAGATTGAAACTTGTGGCCTTTTGACTCAAGTTCTCGTTTGATCAGCGAATAATTTTCAATAATTCCATTATGAATTAGGGATATTTTCCCGGTGCAATCTGTATGAGGATGGGCATTGTTAACATTGGGTTCTCCGTGAGTGGCCCACCGGGTATGCGCGATGCCGATATTACTTTTGAGATGATGTTTTTTAAGCTTTTTCTCAAGCGCGCTTATTTTTCCTTGCTGTTTAACTGTGGCAAGCTGATTGCCAACAATGGTCGAAATTCCGGCCGAATCGTAGCCGCGATATTCGAGTCGCTTGAGCCCCCCCATCAATACAATGGTCGCGTCTTTGTTGCCAATATATCCTACAATACCACACATTATTGCTCCCTTTTTTGAATGGTGACTGTGTCAGTAGTATGGGTTGAATGAAACAATCTATTGTCAGTTAAAACTCCAAGCTTAGTTAAAATTGTCGACACAACCTGCGCTGTTTCCACGGTTGAAAAATTCTTATCTTGTTAGCAGCTTCTCCGGTCAACCGGTGTTAGCTTTCGTACCAACACTGGTGTTCAAAAGTTGTTATTCCCACTCAATGGTGCTCGGCGGTTTGGAGCTAATATCATAAACGACCCGATTGATCCCCCGGACTTCATTGATGATCCGATTAGCAACCTTTCCCAGAAACTCTTGCGGCAGTTTTGCCCAGTCCGCAGTCATCGCGTCTTCACTGGTTACGGCTCGTAAAGCGAGTACCGACTCATAAGTGCGCTCATCACCCATCACGCCGACAGTTTGAATGGGTAAAAGAACGGTGAATGCCTGCCACACAGTTTGATATAAACCAGCGCTGTGCAATTCGTCAATAAATATTTTATCAGCCTGTCGAACTAAAGCTAACCGTTCCGCTGTAATTTCGCCAATAATACGAACTGCCAGACCCGGGCCGGGAAAGGGGTGTCTTTCGATAATTACATCGGGCAAATTGAGCTCCCTACCCACGCGACGCGCTTCGTCTTTGAATAAATCCCGCAGCGGTTCAATTAATTTTAGATTCATTTTTTCAGGCAATCCGCCTACATTGTGATGGCTTTTAATTACGGCTGAAGGCCCCTTTGTTGACACACTTTCGATAACATCGGGATACAGGGTTCCCTGCACCAAAAAATCGACATCGGTAATTTCATGAGCAATGGTTTCAAAAGTTTTGATAAATTCATCCCCGATGATTTTGCGCTTGAGCTCGGGATCGGTCACGCCTTTTAATCGGGATAAAAAGTTTTTGCCAGCGTCCACATAGCGAAAGTTATGCTGAAAAGTATCTTTAAAAACACGTCGCACCTGTTCCGCCTCACCGCTTCTGAGTAATCCATTGTCAACAAATACACAGATTAACTGCTCGCCTATTGCATGGGAGACCAGCGCAGCAGCCACGGATGAATCAACGCCCCCGGACAATCCGCAAATAACTTTTCCTTTTCCGACCTGTGTTCGAATCTGTGAAATTGAACTCTGAATGAATGACTGCGGCGTCCAGTCGCTGGAACAGCCTGCTATCCGGTGGGCAAAATTTTTCAATATTTGTTCACCCTGTTCGGTATGTGCTACTTCCGGATGAAATTGCAAACCGTAGATGTTTCGCGTTTTATGTTTAATTACGCAAAACGGTGAATTGGTGGTTCTTCCAATGGTGGAAAATTTCGGCGGCAGCGACTCGATACGGTCTCCATGGCTCATCCAGACCCGTAGCGGAGATTTGATATGCTCAAACAACGGGTCTGCTGGCGCGATAATGTTCAGCACCGCATGCCCATATTCGCGTTGATCTGCTTTGGTAACTTTTCCGTCTAATAAATGGCAGATCATCTGCAGACCGTAGCAAATCCCCAGAATTGGGATGTTCAAATCAAATAGTTCTTTGGAGATTAATGGGGCGTCGTTGTTATAAACCGAAGACGGGCCTCCCGATAAAACAATACCACTGGGCGCTAACTTCCGGATTTGGCTAACCGAGGTGTGAAAAGGTCGGATTTCAGAGTACACGCCAAACTCGCGTATTCTGCGAGCAATAAGCTGGCTATATTGCGAACCAAAATCAAGGACCAAAACAAACTCTTTAGCTAAACTTTCCACTTTAATTGTTGCGTTTCCTTTTTAATGTTTGTTAATTAGCACTCTTCGTGTCGTTGCGGTGTTATTTTATTCGCCGCCGAGACCAAAGGACGCAGAGATTAATATTGAATGTTCCAGCGACTGAGCTCGCTTAAAAAATTATAATTAGTTAAGTCGAATTGCACTGGTGTAATCGAGATTTTATTATTTAAAATGGCGCGATCGTCCACATCCGGTTCTTGTTCCAACTTCACCTTTTGGCCGGTGAGCCAATAATAGGTGCGTTTGTGAGGATCGCTGCGCTGGTCGAACTCTTCCAGGTACATGGCTTTGCCCTGTCGGGTGATTTCAACGCCGGCGATATCCTCTTCTTTCTGAACTGCGGGAACGTTTACATTCAATAGCGTTCCCGGCGGCAAAGCATTTTCGAGGATGATTCTGGAAAGTTTACGCGCGAACCTGGCAGCAATTTCAAATTTTGGGTTAGTAAAGGTGGTCAATGAAATCGCAAATGATGGGATGTTTAAAAACATGCCTTCAGTCGCGGCTGAAACAGTACCGGAATAAATGATGTTGATGCCGGTGTTTGCGCCTAAATTTATTCCCGAAATCAGCAGGTCAGGTTTAATATTAAGCGCCCAGTATGCCAGTTTCACACAGTCTGCCGGAGTTCCGTTCACTGCATGACCAAAGAATGATTCATTCTTATAAAAGTTGGTCACTTTGAGCGGGTCGGACAGGGTAATTGCGTGCCCTACTGCACTCCTTTCGCTATCGGGCGCGACAATAAAAACCTCTCCGATATTTTTGATTTCTTTATATAGTGCATACAGCCCGGGCGCGCTTATACCGTCATCATTGGTCAACAGAATTTTCAATTTTTGCTTCATTTAGCTGGGGCTCCTCGTCGTTGATATTAAAAAATTGCAGCAACTGTGTCAGCCGGTCTTTCAGTTCGCTTCTGGGATAGAT
>DSAU01000061.1 GCA_011046315.1 bacterium | reverse complement strand
TTTCAGTTTTCGGTTCCAGAGTCGCTTCAATTTTTAATTTTATACGGTTGGGAATTTTAAAGGAAACAGGTTTCAACTGTTCATCAATTTGCTGTTTGAGTTTTTCAATTGTTATTCCAGCTCCTTTTAAAAATTGATTGGCGACGCGTTCAGTGATTACCAGTCCCGGAATAACCTGTTTGGCAGAGACCATGGCAATGGGCGTCCCCACAGAAAGAAACGCGACCGCGCCGTGCTGTTTGGCGTTGCTGGCTTTATTGCGTATGCGGACAGCGTTATTCCAGTTTGCTTTTTCGAGTGGCGGCGCGCCATGAAGGGCGATCGCTGCTTTGCCATTGACATCGATGCCTCGATAATCGTCCCAATCGTTTTTCTCGGAAGTTAATCCATAACCCACAAAAATGGCTTGGGTCACCGTGTCGATCGGAGCGGAAAAACCTGATGGCAAAAAATCGGATTCCAATTGATAGTTCATCCAGAGCGTGTCGATTGACGATTTTGATTTCATTAAAATTTCCAGTGCTAATTCACTGTCGGCGCCGATGATATTTGGAGTAACGTAGAATTTTTGAAAAAAACCGGAATTTGAGAAAGCTGGTTTCAATCCGATGGCTGCAAAATGATCTGCGATATAATTTGCAGCGTCGTTAAATCCTTTGCTGCCAGTTCTGCGACCGCTGAATTTTTCGCTGGCGAGTACATCAACATGTTGTTGGCACGATTGAGCGGAAATCGACCACATCGCCTGGCGCAGCGCTGTCTCTTGCGGATCAAATTGTTGAGAAATGTCCTGTGCAGAGATTTGAGAAATAATTAAAAATTGAAATGTCAATAATTTTAAAGCCAGGTATTTAATCTTATCGCTCATTTTGTTGCCTCCAGATTCAGTTCGCGTTTTGTCTTTCAGTTCTGTTTGAGCTCCCATACTTCCAATGCTTATTTCGGCAAGACTGGTAAATAGATATGGATGAAAAGTATATTTTGATCCTGCTTTACTGTCCCATAAAAATTCTGGTAGTCTTTAAAAACCAGCCAATCGTCAGAATGTTCCAAAATCGTTAAATAGGGATCAAGGTTATCCACAAGGTTGTGAAAAGCGGTGCTGGCGATCTGTTGAGAAGGGTAGGGGATGATAATTTTTGTTGTACAATGATCATTTTGCGATTGATAATCTGCCAGCACGCCAAAGATTTTCCCGCCGAGTTGCAACACATCGCCATCTCCGAAAGTGAAAACCGGCTCCAGTGCAAACGGACCGCGAAACAGCAGCTCCGATCCTTTGACTCTGTTTTCTTTGGGCAACAGGTCGAACAGCGGGGATGGGGAAGATGGATCGATTTGATCAAAGCTGGCGTTGGCGAGCGCTGTCATCGCCGAAAAATTCTCCTCTGTTCCGGAAAAATTGTTGATCTGAATAAAATAATTATTCTTAACACCGGTTAACTGAAAGCGATTACGGGTATGTCTGGCAGAGATTTCAGCAACACCATTTTCAGAACCGCTCTTCATCAAATAGATCCCCAAAGCAGCGTCGGAACATTGCATCTGGTAAATCTCCAGCGACAGCGCCTGTTCATTGTTTTGGTAATTTTGTACCGTCAATTTTTCAAAACCAAATTCAAGAAACAGCTCCGCTCCGCCGTCGATATGACCGTAAAGATCGTTTTTTGAAAAAATCAGCGCCTGGTGCTCGATCTGCCAACCTGGAAAAAAATCGTTTGCTGGTAACTCAATTTGCGCCGGCAGCGGCGCGATTATAGTGAGTAGTGGTATTAAGGATAAATAAATTCTTAACATCAGAAATTGTCCTGAATTTCATTAGAATGATAGCGTGGCAGTTGATTTCAGCAGCGCCTTTTTGCTATTCAACTTTCCGGATATTCATTTTTATTAGACAGCCGTTCATTTTTGCAGATGGCGTAATTTAAAAGTAATTTTTAGCTCTCTAAAAATTTTCATGCGATTTTGATGCGTTGAATTTTTTCAGGATCAGTTACTCCCAAATTTAATTTTTCAGCATAGCGCAGGTACTCGGTAAATCTGGGATGCTGATTGACTTTGACGTTCATTTCGATGCGTTTCTGAACCATGAGTTGATGACAGATCATGTCCAGAGCAAACGGATCAGTGGCAAAAAACATTGTTTTGAATTCGTAAGCAAATTCAGCATTGGGCATGGGCCCGCCGTCGTATTGAGCCCGTAAACCATCGGTGATGTTGAGTACCAATTTATCGCGGATTACCGGAAAGGCGAACACTTCGGTGCAAACGTCAAAAAAGAGCGGACGATGCAGTCGGCCAGTGTTGCAGATAGCGCCGTAGCCGATAGCTTTCTGATAGATTTTTGCCTGTAAGTTGTTCAATGCCCTGCGCAAACATTGCTTTCACCACCTCATCGTCCGGTTGATTATTTACCATCGAGCCGTCGTTTAAAATTTCCACCACCTTTCCGGGAAATTTGCCAGGTACTGAAAGCTCTGTTTTGGGGATGTTTAACACATGTTCCAGGTTTGTAGCGGGACGTTGATTTGGTCGCTGTTTTTCCTGCGCCCAAAGGGTCGGTGTGCCCAGTGCGATGCCTGCACCCAATGCGCCGGAGCTTTTTATAAAAGAGCGTCTTGAGATCTTTTGAAGAGAATTCAATGATTGGTAGCCTGGTTTTGACATTTTTAAATTCCTTTTATAATTGTTGAAATGGTGCTAAACATCGGCACCGTTGCGGATAAACTACATTTTGGCGGAAAGCAAAACATAATCCATGGATATAAAAGATGCGACGCCAGCTATTGCCAGGTCGCATCAAGTGGTGTAAATTTTTTAAATATCAAGATAAGGGAATGACATCTTGCGCTTGTGGCCCTTTGTCAGTTTCTTGAATAGTGAATTCAACTTTTTCATCCGGCTTTAAGGTTCGAAAACCATCGCCTCGGATAGCAGAGTAGTGAACGAAAATATCATCCCCCTCCTCACGAGAGATGAAGCCAAAGCCTTTCGTTTTGTTGAACCACTTTACAGTTCCGGAGACCCGCTCTGCCACAATAATTTCACCTCCTTCAAGATAGTAAAAAAATGAAAAGTTAAACTGATTAAAAAGTGTGACAGAACGCTCTTAAGGTATTTCAGCCGATTTTAAAACCAATTTACATACTGAAACGAAGAACCACTGTCAAACAACGCAAATAATGTAGCGTTTTTCTATGAATTTGTCAAGATAAAAAATTTAAAATATCGAAAATTATTGCAGTTGAAAAAAACGAATAATTTTCTGTCTATCAGTATTCGCCTCGCTTAAATTTAGCGGCTGTTGCTTACCATTTATAATCTGAATAATTCATACGCCACAAAGTCTCGAAAACACAAAGGCACACAAAGTAATGAAAATATAAAGCTTGGCAGGCAAAGGAGATTGATCGACTCAGA
>DSAU01000257.1 GCA_011046315.1 bacterium | reverse complement strand
CTCGGCGCTGATCACGTTAGCTGAAAATTTTCTGGACAGAAGACCAACTTCCACCTCTGGTAAGGATTGGTCGTCATTGAAAGCAAAATCAAAGCAAGCTCATTATGATCGTCAGAAATAAAAATTCTCTAAACCTAACGCTTTATTACCTGCTGATTGCGGGGCTTATTCTGCTGAATAGTTATTGCGCAGTCGTTCCTGAATTCGATAAAGGACGCATCGACCGAATTGCCAGGGGACCTGAATTTGAGCCGTACACCGGAATCAAGAAGCGAGTTGCAGTGTTGGATTTTGAGAATGTTTCCCATTTTGGTGGCGAGAAACTGGGCAGTGGATTTTCAGACATACTGATCATTCAGTTATCCCGATCCGGGCGTTTTATTCTGCTCGAGAGATCGCGCCTGGAACAGATTTTGCAGGAACAAGCGATCGGACAATCAGGTTTGATCTCGGAACAAAGCGCGGCTCAGGTCGGTCAACTGCTGGGGGTGGAAGCCATCATCACCGGCAAGATCAATCAAGCAGGACAGCAAACAGGTTCCCATGAATTCGACAAAAAGGATGATTGGAAACTGGCGCTGAAAGCGACAGTGGGCTTTATCGACGTCTCATTTCGGATGATATCGACATCGACCGGAGAGATTTTGCTGGCGGAGCAGCTTCAAAAAAAAGAGATAAAACCGGGTTTTGGATTGCAAACCAAAGAAGTGGATTTCAGCAACCTATACGAATTTGATCAGACTGTGGTAGGAGTGGCTTTTCGTAAAGCCGCCAATCAGATCGCCAGTGAGATCGTTCAAAACATAGACAAAGTCAAGTCATACGGCAAAGTTGTTCAGACAACTCAGGATTCAGTAGTGTATTTTACACCCGGCTCTGGCGCCGGTGTTCGTGTGGGACAGATTTTCAATGTTTATTCAGCTACCAGCTCATTGGCGGATGATTCATTTTCAGCAAGCCATTCCATCAGTTCCCCGCAACGCCCCAAAGCACGGATTGAAGTCTCCGGATTTATTGGCGACAAAGTCTCAAGAGCTCGGGTGTTAATGGGCGGCGGGATAAAGCGGGGGGATCTGGTAGAGCTTCTCAAGAATCGACAACTGTTAACTCCTCAATAAATCAAAAAGGTGGAGACATGAAAAATTCAACTCGATTTGGCACCGTGGCGCTGACGGGTGCGCTGCTGTTATCGCTCGGGTTACATCCATTAGATACAAAATCAGTCGGACGGATAAACTTTATCCTTGGCGACCAGAGCGATATTAAAATTCGCCGTCTGGAAAAACCGACCTGGCAATATGCACGTCTGTTTTCACCTGTTTTCGATGGCGACCGCTTTATAACCGAAAGCGAGTCCCGCTGTGAAATCCAACTGGCAGCAAGAGGTGCCATTCGCATTGGTGAAAACGCCGACTTCACGTTAAAGCATGACCCGGTTACCAAGCAGGGAAGTTCAATCCTGCAAACGGGCCGCTTGTGGGCGAGCGTTAGAGGGCTATTTTCCAAACAGCGATTTCAAATTCGTACACCGTCGGCTGTTTGTTCAGTTCGCGGAACAATCTATCGGATCGATGCCGACTCTTCCACCAAAGTGATGGTCTATGACGGCGAAGTTGATGTGGGGCCTGCCAGCTTTGCTGACGACGAAACAAGCGCACCGCGTCGGCAACCGGTTCAAATTCAACAACCACACGAAATACCGGGACCCCAGGAAGTGCCGGGACCGTTTGAAGTGACGTTGGAGCAATGGGTACGGATTGTCGCCGGCTATCAGATCGAAGTCCGCGCCGATGGTAAGTACCACCAAACAAAAATCGACCAGCAAGCCGATGAGCAAGATGAATGGGTCAGGTGGAATAAACAACGCGACCAGAGTCAATAAACCATCAGCACAAACATTTTTTCCGAGCTAAACCCAGTACAGAGTCGTTACTGGGTTTCTTTTTATCAAGGGACAAACATTGCAGTATGAAAGTTATTGAAATCGAACCCGACAGTCTCGCAACAGCAGTCGGCATCAAGCCCGGCGATGACATCCGAAAGATAAACGGTCATATTATTCGGGACACCATCGATTACCGCTTTTATCGCAGCGACGAATATCTGGAAATCGAATATTATCGATCCGGCATCCGACATAGCGTATCAATCGAAAAGGAATTTGACCAGGATCTGGGAATTATTTTCGAGGATATTCGATACAAATGCTGTGGCAATAAATGTATTTTTTGTTTCATTGATCAGAATCCAGCCGGGATGCGGTCCGGGCTTTATTTGAAAGATGAGGATTATCGGCTGTCTTTCATCTACGGCAACTATGTTACACTTACTAACATCAGTCGCCGCGCCCTCGATCGAATTGTCGAACAGCGACTGTCGCCGCTCTATATTTCTGTTCATAGCACCGACACCGAGATTCGGAAACAGATGCTTGGTATTAAAAAGGATGACCGTCTGTTGGAAAAAATCGATTTTTTAGCCCGGCATGGGATCGAATTGCACACCCAGATCGTGTTGTGTCCCGGCTTCAATGACGGCGAATCATTGGAAAAAACTATCAATGACCTGTCCGGATTTTATCCGTTTTTGCAATCAATCGCCATCGTACCGGTGGGACTTACCCGACATCGTCAAAATCTGCCCAAACTACAACCAGTTTCGGCCGACTATGCCCGGCAGTTTATTCCAACCATAGAAAGGGTCGCCAACAGCTTCAAGCATAAAATTGGCGACTACCTGTTATATTTGGCCGATGAATTTTATATCCTATCAGGTCAAAATCTGCCTCCAATGGAGCGCTATGAAAATTTTCCCCAGATCGAAAACGGCGTCGGGATGACGCGCAGTTTTATCGACCTTTTTGAGGAACAAACAATCGATTTTCCGCATAGAATATCACAACAGCGTTCAATGCTTTTGGTCACCGGAAAGCTTGCCGCGCCGATTCTGCAAAATTGGGTCATTCCACGGCTCAACAAAATTGAAAATTTGAAAACCGATTTACAGATAATTGAAAACCAGTTTTACGGCAATAGCGTCACAGTTACCGGTTTGCTAACAGGGCAGGATATTTATCAACAGATCGCTGAACAAAACAGATATGATGTCATTGTTTTACCGGCGAATTGCCTTAATTATGATGGTATTTTTCTTGATAACCTTTCGCCGCAAGAGCTACAAAACAAATTGCAGCGGCAAATCGAGATAGTCGATAACGACTTTGTTGAACTAATCGAAAGAATAAAATGAGCAAACCCATTGTGGCAATTATCGGCCGACCCAATGTCGGAAAATCGACGCTTTTCAACCGCATTATCCGCAAGCGTGAAGCCATTGTTGACAATCAGCCGGGAGTAACGCGAGATCGAAAATACGCTGAAGCGGAATGGTGCGGCGTGTATTTTACATTGATCGACACCGG
>DSAU01000040.1 GCA_011046315.1 bacterium | reverse complement strand
TCCATATTACTATTATTTCGTTATGAAATTGGCTTTTTGAATGGTATCGAGCCAGCCATCAATTGATAATGAAAATAAGAAGCTTCAGCGTCAAAATCAAGTCTTTTTCTGCCTTGATGGTTAACCTCACTTACCGATGGGTAGGGCAAGCATCTTGCTTGCAGTCAAGATGACTGCGCTACATTCTCCACCAATAACTGATGACTTACCCTGGATGAGGCTTGTAATTTTGTTGGCAGAATGGAGATTTTCAGATCAGTTCAGCTTTTTATCGGCTAATTGTCGTTTCATTTATAGCTTCAGTTGACGAGGAGAACCAGATGCGAGCAGACTACTCCTAACTGGCGCCCGGTTTCTACTAACTTTTGTTGAATGAACTTTAATACATGGATCAATATCTTCACCATTTTAGAAAACAATTTGCGGAGGGTTTGTATGGATTTTAAACTAAAGATTCAGATGCTGCTGTTTTTTGGTTCGCTGCTCTCGGCGCTGAATGGTGTTACAATGGCAGCGTCCGGCGTTGCTGATGTTTACGCCATCAGAGCCGGTCGTATTGTGACAGTAAGCAGTGGCGTAATTGAAAATGGTATTATTATTATCCGTGATGGAATTATTGAAAAAGTCGGCGACAACATCGAAATTCCTGTCGAGGCTGAATTGATTGAAGCGGATTCGCTGACCGTTTATCCCGGATTAATCGACGCGTGTGTATCGTTGGCGCTGAAAAAAAAGCCTGTTAAAAAACCTCCGGATTCCTCCTCTGACAGTGATGGAGAAACCTCACCCCCAGAATCAATCGCGCTGCTTCAGCCGGAATGGATGGCATCGGATTGGCTCGATCCGAAGGACGCAAAAATAAAAAGCTATCGCGAAATCGGTGTGACAACCGCTCTGACAGCATTGGATGACGGCATTTTCATTGGCCAGAGTTGTCTGATTAATTTAGCCGGCGATGCGCCAGAGGAAATGATAATAAAATCACCGGTAGCGCTGCACATCGGCTTTGCACGTCAGCGCGGTGATTATCCGTCAACGCTGATGGGTGTAATGGCTTTTCAACGGCAGACTTTTCTGGATGTAAACCACCATCGATTGCTTTGGGAACGTTACGCGAGGCAGAAACGCGGCTGGCGGCGACCGCTCGCCAATAAATCTTTGGACGCGTTGTTTCCTGCATTGGACCGGCGGATGCCGGTCATCATGCTGGCTGATCGTGAAAATGAAATCAAACGGGCATTGGCGTTAGCAGAAGAATTTAGGCTCAACACCATCCTCGCCGGCGCCACCGAAGGCTGGCGAGTCGCGGAGCTGTTAAAATCTCAACAGGTCCCGGTTTTGCTCAGTCTGAACTTTCCCAAACCCGATCAGGTCACTGGTTATCCATTTAAGCTGAAAATCGAGGGCCCCAAAACAGAGCCGGCATCGGCAGAGGCAACCTCAGACAAAAAATCAGAGCCGGAAAAAGATGACGCTGAAATGTCGGAAATTTACGCGAACGCTGCCAGGCTATCCCAGGCCGGGATCAAGTTCGCTTTTTGTTCAAAAGGTTTAAAAAAGCCGGAAGATTTTATCAAAAATGCAGCCAAAGCAGTAAAACATGGGTTGGCTGAGGACGCAGCGTTGCGGGCGCTAACGCTGAATGCAGCCCAAATTTTTGGGGTATCAAACCAGATCGGCAGCATCGAAGATGGGAAAATTGCCAACCTGTTGTTGACAACCGGAAATATTTTTGAGGATAAAGCCGCCATTCATTTGGTGTTTGTCGATGGTAAAAAATTTGAAGTCAAAAAAGATCCCAGCAAAAAAGCTGACAATAATTCCGGCGCCGCGCCGGCGAATGTGTCCGGAGCCTGGAGCGTCACTGTGGAATCACCGCAGGGCGCTGTTGCGGCAACATTGACGCTTCATCAGTCCGGTAGTGAGATAACCGGAGAGTTTAGCAGTGAAGTTGGTGCATCCCCGATTTATAACAGCAGGCTGTCCGGCAATGAATTGGAATTTAGCGTGAAGTTGATCATAGCCGGTTCACCGCTCGAAATCACATTCTACGGAACGGTCACCGGGAATTCAATGGAAGGCGCCATCGATCTCGGTGAGATGGGGTCTGCTGGATTTACTGCGATCAAACCCGAGTATCAACGGCTCTAAAAAAGCTGGTTCAAAGTTGTTTAGTTGCTATCGAGAATTCTGGAAAGCGGAGGTAATATTTATGAAATTTCAATTAGTCATAAAAACAATGAAACTGATGACGCTCAGTTTGGTGTACACAGCGTCAATTTTTGCTCAAATTAAAATTGAGGGCAACGGAGAAGCGCTGCTGATTCGCAATGCCACCGTAATGACAGTTACCAAAGGTGTTATTGAAAACGGCTCTGTTTTAATTAAGGATGGGAAAATAATCTCGGTTGGTGGACAGATTTCCGCGCCTGACCCGGTTCGGGTAATCGATGCCTCTGGCCGTTTCGTGATTCCGGGGATCATCGATTCCCATTCCCACATGGCGCTGGAGGGCGGTATCAATGAATCCACCCGTCCTGTCACTCCGGAAGTGAACATCCACGACATTATTCGTCACGATGACATCAGCCTGCACCGCGCCCTGGCGGGTGGGGTTACCTGCATCAACACACTGCACGGCAGCGCCAATGTAATCGGAGGCAGGAATGCAGTTCTGAAGTTAAAATGGGGAAAACCGGCTGAAGAGTTGCTGCTGTGGGACGCCATGCAGGGGATAAAGTTTGCGCTGGGGGAAAATCCCAAACGGTCAAATGTGCAGAGCCGTTCGGCTCGCCGTTTCCCGGCTTCGCGGATGGGCGTCATCTTTACGGTGCGGCAGGCGTTTACTGACGCCAAAGAATATATGCGCCAGTGGGAAGAATATGAATTGAAAAAAAAGGGGGAAATCAAACCATCGCGTTGGGAAAAAGGATTGCCGCCGCTGCCGCCGAAACGCGATTTAAAGCTTGAAGCATTGGCGGATATTTTGCGCGGTAAATTGAAAATAATATGTCACGCCTATCGCTCGGATGAAATGCTGGCCCTGATGGAGCTGGGAGATGAAATGGGATTCAAAGTGTGGTCGTTTGAGCACTGTCTTGAAGGGTATAAAATTGCTGAGGAGATCGCCCGACATGGCGCCATTGCCTCTATCTTTGCCGATAGCTGGGCTTATAAAATGGAAGCCTTTGATGCCATCCCTTATAATGCGGCGTTGCTCACCGAGCGTGGAGTTGTGGTAACCATCAATTCAGATAGCGGGGAACGGGTGCGAAGGCTGTATCAGGAAGCCGCCAAAGCCATGAAATATGGCGGCTTATCCGAAACCGAGGCGCTGAAAACCATCACCCTCAACCCGGCAATCATGCTTGGCATCGAGCATCGCGTCGGTAGCATTGAACCGGGAAAGGACGCTGACCTGGC
>DSAU01000251.1 GCA_011046315.1 bacterium | reverse complement strand
ATCATATTCAGGCAGGTAAATTTGAAGCAGTGAAAAAGCTCGTCTTTATGAAATAAATGAAAAATTAAAGCGCTAACAATAATTTTAACATTGGGAGCTTTGATGATGAAAAATTATATTATGTTGTTTATCAAACTGTTATTATTTTTATTCGTGATTTTTGTAAGAGCGTTTTCCCAATCGTATAATGTAAGAATACCTGATGTAATAGTCAATTCTTCACAAAATCAAATTGAAATTCCAATCATTGTATCAGAGGACTTAACCGGACAGAACATCACTGCCTGGCAGGGAATAATTAATTGGGATAATAGCGTAATTCAATATGCTGGACATGAACATTCAGGTACATTAACAGAGGGATGGGGTAATACTGGATGGACAGAAAATCATACAACTGGTCAACTCAACTTTGGTCAATATGTTGCCTCTCCGCCTCTGGAAGGTAGTGGTACATTAGTGATATTGATTTTTGATGTAGTCGGTAATGTGGGAGATGTTACAGATATAAATTTTGATCAGTTTTATTTGAATGCGATAGAGGCTAGTACAACGAATGGAAGCGTGACATTAGTTACCACTCCTGATGAGACGCCCCCTGCTGCCATCACCAATCTTGCCGTGAGCGCCACAACGGTCAATTCCGCCACGCTCACCTGGACCGCGCCCGGCGATGATGGTGACGATGGCGTCGCCGCGACTTACGACATCCGCTACTCCACTTCGCCGATTGACGAGGAAAATTGGGATTCGGCAACGCAGGCAACTGATGAACCGACACCGCAAGAGAGTGGTTCGATAGAGACGTTTACGGTCGCAGGATTAACACAAAACACCACCTACTACTTTGCCATCAAGGCGGCGGACGAAATGCCGAACTGGTCGGAATTGTCGAATGTGGCGAGTGGGACAACGCTTGATGAAGGTTGGTCAGTGGTGCTCACCATCACGGGAGATGGAGCAACGATAACTCGTACTTTTGGCGGCGCTGCTTCAGGAACCGACGGATTTGACAGCGGATTAGATGTGGTGACCCCTCCTCCGGGACAGACTTATTACACCTACTGGTCAATCCCCAGTTTTCCCAATTATCTGGGGACTGACATCAGGTATTGGCAAGCTCCTTTTGAGGAAGACATCGACTGGACATTGAAAATCACTAATGCGGAGGAAATTACTACCACTATCAATTGGAATCCCGATGGCCTCCCATCCGAAGGGAATTTCATCTTAATGGGCGCCAGCTCCTATGATATGCGTGAGACCAGTTCCATCACTTTTACAGGAAACAGAAGCTTAACCATCCAATATCAAGCTATGGTCTGTTTGAGTTATAGTTTTTCGCAGCAAGGCTGGTACATGGTCTCACTGCCGGTGATACCTGTCGACAACCGAGTCAGCACGCTGTTTCCGACCGCGTTAGGTCACATGGCGTTTGCCTGGGATGCGGCGGGTGGCGCCTATAACGTGGTTGACAGGATGGATCCCCAAAAAGGGTATTGGTTAGCAATACCCGGGGCAACCTCAGACCAGGTGTGTGGTCTGCCACTATATAGTTATACCGAACACTGGTATATAAAAGTCAATAGAAAAATTAAATAATTTAATTAGATTTTTTTTGAAAAAAGTAACCTCAATTTAGCAATTTAAGATAATATATTGCTTATTTTGCTCTGGTTTTTTGAAATTGGACGTACTTCACCTTTGAAAGTTACTTAAACAATCAAATTGGCTGATGTCATCTCCAGTTGTTGGATAATGACAATGATATGGGGTGGGAATTGCCCAGTGTAGCGTCCTACAATTCCAACTGGCATAGCATAAGGGGCATCCTGAGATTTTATTTAAACTTTTTACCTTTTTACTCAGGACCCTAAATTACCTCATCCAATTCATAGGACAGGCAGTGTGAACAATCTTTTTAAAAGGGCTGGTTTCAAAAGAAACCCCCTGTATGTCCGGCTCGTTCACCCCACCTGCCAATTTGCATTTGTTTAGGCTGCTTTTTTTTGAGTGTTACGTTTCGACTGTTCTTCTAACTGTTTTTCAAGTTGATTAATTTCTTCATAAACAGGATCAGAAGCGTCAAGCGTTAGATAGTCACGCTCTTGCTTGACAACCGAAAACATCACTCTGACAAAGAACGAAATTGATGAAACAATCGCCTGTGTTGGTTTTTTTCCAGCGATACGCTGTCTTAGATACTTGCGACGGGCAATATTATGATGTTGGATAAAGGCTAACGTCATTTGATATAAAATCAGTCTCAGTTGTTTACGACCTCTTTTGGAGATACGACGTTTGCCAATCCGATTGCCTGAATCAGCATAGATTAAATCCAAACCAGCAAAGCTGAGCAAATCAGCAACCGTGTTATAATTTCTTAAATCGCCCGTTTGACCTAAAAGCAGCATAACCGAAATTAAGCCCACACCTGGCAAACTTAATAGAAAGGGGGTATAGTCAATACAATTTAAATAAGCATCTATTTCGCAAGCAATCTCTTTTTGGTGCTGTTCACATAATTCATATTTCTCTAACAGATGACGTAATCGGAAACGAGCGCCCAGAATACCTTCATCTATTCCAATACTCGTTTCTGCTGACTCGATAAGTTCATCGACTCGTTCGTCATCAATACGACAGCGACTAATTTTATAGACCTGTTCTTTTAAAAGCCTATTATCTTGTTGCAAAACATCTTTAGGAAAAGGACAGTTGGATAAAAGAAATCGACCACTGGCACCTAAAAAATCTGAAAATAATTTCAGAAATTCAGGAAAATATTTATCCAACAGCATTCTAATTTTCATGCGAAGAGCTGATTTTTCGCCACTGAGTTCAAGCCAGTCATTACTAAAATTACGTAACTCAGCATAAATATCCTGTGGCATTCGCTCTTCACAGTATTTACCATTCAGTACTAATTCGCCAATGATATGTGCATCCTTGGGATCGTCTTGACGAGATGTGTGATCTTCGATCTCTCGTGTGCGCTTTACAAATAAACCAGGAACTAACACAAATTGATAACCACGTTTTTTGAAAAAGAAAAGTAATGGAATCCAATAGTGGCTGGAAGGCTCTATGGCAAAAAGAAATTCAGCGCCTGGGAATTCCTTTTTTATTCCTTTAAGTTTTTTAAGAAGTCGATTAAAGCCTCGTCCTGTATTAAATATTTTAAAAGACTGCATCAGCGGTAAGGCATCAGGAGAAAGTATGGCTACTTGATGCTTCTTTGATGCAGGATCTATTGCCACTATTGTTTTGCCTGAAATTGATTTTCTTTTCTCAATTGACCGTTTCTGTGATTTGCTAAGCTTCATGGTTCACCTCTTTGTTTTATGTAAAAAAATTATGTGACTGTTTCTATTTTTAATGCCAAATGAGGTGACTTTGTTCTTAATAATTATAATATAGTAATCTTTTT
>DSAU01000252.1 GCA_011046315.1 bacterium | reverse complement strand
TAGTGGCAAAATATGTGAAGAGGGTTTTAAATATACCAGTAATAACAACAGTCAGTGGTTAACAGTTGATGAATTAATAAAAATGATTAAGAAAAATGAGTAAAGTGATCGCAATAATACCTGCAAGAGGTGGTAGCAAGCGAATACCACGAAAGAATATACGACTCTTCTCAGGAAGACCTATTGTTGCATATTCAATTGATCTGGCGAATCGATCAAGTTTATTTGACGAAATAATGGTATCCACAGATGACACGGAAATTGTAAGTATTGCCAAAGATTTGGGCGCGAGTGTGCCGTTTATGCGGTCAAAAAAGAATGCTGATGATTTTGCCGCAACCGCTGATGTCATTCTCGAGGTTATTGAGAAATATAAGCAACTGGGGCAAGAATTTGACTATGTTTGCTGTATTTATCCAACAGCTCCTTTTATCAATCCGGAAAGACTAAGGGAGTGTTATGATTTATTATTGGCAAAAGACAGAGACGTTGTGTTCCCGGTGATTAAATACAGCTACCCCATACAGAGGGCGCTTAAATTTGAAAATGACAAAATTCAGATGATTGACAAGAAAAATTTAAGGGTTCGTTCGCAAGATTTACCAGATACTTACCATGACGCTGGACAGTTTTACTGGCTGAAAGTCAAATGTTTTTTGCGGAATCCCGAACTTATTACGGACAATACAGGTTCGATTGTAATTCCGGAATGGGAAGCCCAGGATATTGATAATCCTGAAGATTGGCAATTGGCAGAGTTGAAATATAAATTATTTTCTCAATTAAGAAAAAACAAATAAAATATTTGTGAATAAAAAAAATATTAAAAAAGTATTAATTACTGGATCATCCGGCATGTTAGGCGGGGCGATTTTTGATCTATTTCTATCAAATGATGAAATGTTTGATGTTTTAGGAATCGACAAGGTAACCCCACGTATTGATAATGGCTTTCATGTGAAAATAAATTTAATTGATTTTAAACAATTGCAGTCTATATTAAACGATTTTAAGCCCGATATCATTATCCATTGCGCTGCTATTGTGAATGTGGATTGTTGTGAAACGGATAAAAAGAGTGCGGATTTACTGCATATAGAAGTGACGAAAATCCTGGGTTCATATAATGCAAAGAAATCACGACTGATTTATATATCCACAGATGCAGTTTTTGATGGGGTTAATGGAAATTATCGAGAAAACGACAAGCCCCATCCCCTGAACTATTATGCGAAATCGAAATGGCGAGGAGAAACCGAAGCATTAAATTCATGTGAAAATAATTTAGTAGTGCGAACAAATATTTATGGTTATAAAAATCCGCCGGGCAATTCATTGGCGGAATGGGCCATCCATGAAGCAAAAAACAAAAAAATGATAAGCGGTTTCAGTGATGTATATTTTAATCCGCTGTATGTCAAACAGCTTGCGCGTGTCATCAAGCATCTGATTATACGATCCGAAAATGGGGTTATTCATGCGGGAACCAGAGAAGCTGTGACAAAATTTGAATTTTTAATGGAACTTTACAGAAGGTTCGGATTTCCAGCGAACAGGATTAAACCGATTTCCATCGATGAGATTGAATTTAAAGGTGCACGCCCAAAAAATACGACGTTGAATGTCAATCGACTGAAAGAGATTACTGGCGATGCCCCTTCAATATATAACGGTCTCGATGAATTTGTCAATGATTATAAAAAAGATGGAAGAATGAATCATGATTAACATCAAGATTGGTGACAGGATTATTGGAGATAACGCGCCTCTTTATTTTGTTGCAGATATTGCAGCCAATCATGACGGAGATTTGAACAGGGCCCTGCATTTAATTGAACTGGCTAAAGAAGCGGGCGCGGACGCTGCGAAATTTCAAAATTTTTCCGCACCCAAAATCGTCAGCAGGAAAGGATTTGATGAATTGAGCGGACAGTTGTCCCATCAGGCTTCATGGAAAAAGCCTGTATATGAAGTTTACAAAGATGCCAGCCTGTCGTTTGAATGGACACAAAAGATCAAATTCAAATGTGATGAAGTCGGCATCGAATATTTTACAAGCCCCTACGATTTCGAATCAGTTGATCATGTAGATCCATATGTCAATGTCTACAAGATTGGATCCGGTGATATTACCTGGATAGAGATTATTGAGTACATGGCTAAAAAGGGCAAGCCTCTCATGTTGGCAACGGGAGCATCGGATATTCAGGATGTGGATCGAGCTATCAATGCTATTAAAAAGCACACTGATCAAATCGTCCTGATGCAATGCAACACGAATTACACGGCCAGTAAAGAGAATTTCAAATATATTAATCTTAATGTGTTAAAAACTTATCGAAAAACATATCCGGGTGTTTTACTCGGATTATCAGATCATACACCGGGGCATTCCACTGTTTTAGGTGCAATCGCTTTGGGTGCCAGAGTCGTTGAGAAGCATTTCACGGATGATAACAATCGTGAAGGTCCTGATCATAAGTTCGCGATGAATCCTGCTACCTGGCGGGAAATGATTGACCGGGCCAATGAACTGGATTCGGCATTAGGTGATGGGATTAAACGAATAGAAGAAAATGAAAAGCAGACAGTGTTGGTTCAAAGGCGGGGTCTCAGGTATCAAAGAAATATTGAAAAAGGGGAGCGGCTGGATGCCGGAGATATGATGCCTTTACGTCCAATGAGCCCGGAAGGTGTGCCACCCTATTTGCGTGAAATGTTAATCGGAAAACAATTGAAAGTGGATGTGTGCGCGGATGATGCAGTTAAACTGGGAGATATTGCAGAATGATTTACGGAAAACATATTTGTTTAACAGCTGTCGAGCGGGCGGATATCCAACAATTGATGTTATGGAGAAACCAGCCTGATTTCAGAAAACATTTTCGTGAGTATCGCGAATTGAACAGCGATATGCAGAACAAATGGTTTGAAGAAAAGGTGCTTCAAGACCCGAATACGATCATGTTTTCTGTCCGGAAAGAAAACAATCAGCAACTTTTGGGGTGCTGTGGTTTGGTCTATATCAATTGGATTCATCGCCATGCCGACCTTTCATTGTATATTGGCTGGAATAACAGTTATATCGATGATAAAGGATACGCGGATGAAAGCTGCCGGCTCTTGTTAAATTACGCTTTCAATGAATTATCTTTAAATAAAGTTTGGACCGAGATTTATGAGTTTGATGGAAAAAAGAAGCAATTATATAATAAATTCAAATTTCAACAGGATGGTCTGCTCAGGCAGAATTATTATTATGATGGAAAGTGGTGGGATTCATTGATATTGTCCATTCTTGCTGAAGACTATTTAAAGGACAACCGATAAAATAATTAATGAATAAGCAGATTGTTATTCAGCCTAAAAAAGGCTGGCAGCTGATTGACTGGAATGAAATCAGGGAATATAAAGATTTATTATATTTCCT
>DSAU01000060.1 GCA_011046315.1 bacterium | reverse complement strand
GATTATCCTCATGCTGTAAGGTTGGAACGCAAAATCAAATCAATGAAAAGCAAGTTGTATATCAGTAATCTGAAGAAATATCCTGAGCTCAGGCAAAAACTGTTGAAAACGACCAGCACCTGACTCTTCCGATAGCTATCGGAACAGGGGGTACCACAGGAAGAACACTTAAAAATAAAAACTCACACAGACAACAGACAATTACAGCTCTACCGGCAAAAATTCCACCGACCAGTTATTGTTGTCTTTTCCTTTGCGCAAAACCGACAATTCAGTTCCGGAACTGTTCGAGAACACATAATGCGCTTCCACTTCATACGCGGTTGTTTGGGCATCGGGCTGGTATAAATTGTCGTAGTAATATGTTTTTGTCAAGGTATAATCGTTGTCTTCAAACTGGTAAATGGTTGCCGCAACCGGAGGGTAATAGGAATGGAGATAATAACTGAATATCGCCCAAATACTGTGTGCAGGCTCTGACCAGTCAGCCCACCATGTGATATAAGGGTAGTCAGTGACTTTTAATTGACCGATTGCGGAAGTTGAACTTAAATGCGATCCGGTAATTTCTGTTACGGATGTTGTCCTGATTATGTCAGAAATTCCGGTTATTATTAATTTGTTCTCATCGAAAAACCAAATCTTACCAATTGTTTCATGAGAATAACTCTTTAGGATTTTTGCATCAATATCAAATACAAATATACCTGATGGAGAGACATTTAGTCTTGATGCAATAATGTATGGTTGATTTGGGACTTTTTTTAAACTGGCTGTCCCTAGACTCCGGCTGGAAAGAATCGTTTCGTAAGTTTCATCATTATCTGCATTTATCCAGAATAAGCTGGAGTTTGAGCTGTTTGCCTGTGTATAGCAAAACCATCCATCATTTGCCCATTCCACGTCGAAAACGATAAGATCTAATTCATATATCTTTGTTGTTGAATAATTTATCAAATTCACTATGCTAATCATTCCGCCGTGGCCAACCAGCGCTTTTGTGAAATCTTCGGAAATTGACAAAGAGGTCGGGGCTTTACTTAATGCAATTTCATACAAAACGGTTTTGCCTGTTAAATCATAAGCCACCAATTTATTCGGCTGACCGGCAACGTAATACAAAGTATTTGTGCTCTTATCGAAAGTCACATCAAAAATATTCCCTTCCAATGTATGTATGTTTGCCGGGTTTCCGGGCACACGTACAGACACTTTCACAGGGTACGAGGGGGTGTCGGGGTCGTTGGATTTCAGATGAATGGTTGCCGAACTTAATCCAGGTTCAAGCTGATTGCGATCGCAGGTAAAGATCACATCGCTGGACGAAGAATAGGGAAGTTGAATTCCATTTGCAGGTGAAATTGATAACCATTCGGGTAATTCTTCAAAATTCCATACCAGCAATCCCTCTCCATGATTATAAATTCTAAAAGTCTTGCTGGTTTCTGAACTCCCAAAATCAAGCCAGTTATCAAACAAGTTTAGATTGGGTGTTCCCAAATCGGCAGAAACTGAAATTTCTATATAAGGCGTATTCTTGTCATTGGTCTGCAGTGTAATCGATCCACTCAAACTATTGCTTTGTGCGGCTTTTTCAGCATCCAGAATAAAAGGAATGGTAGCAGCGGCCCCCTGGCCCAGCATAACGGAGCTAATGTTCAACTGGTTCATATCTACCGTCAGCCATTCGGGCATGCCGACGATATCCCACAGCAAAATGCCGTCGCCCGAATTTGAAATTTCCAACTGATTGTTATAATTATTGTAATGTATTACAAATGTGCGGTTTACTTGCACGGAAGGGTCTCCTTCGGTAATATAATACACGGGGATTGCATATTTTTTACCGCTTGCAGTTATAAGCATTTGATCGATGTAAATGCCTGCTTTTGAAAAACCCGGTTCTGTTTTGGCTTTGCAATGAATTGTTGCAAGGTCATTTATAAACCTGCCTGAATTATCGTCAGCCCTCAGCCAGTCGGGTTTACTGTCGATACTGTATTCGGCATTTCCCGCACCTTCGCAGCGGAACTGATAATAGTCGTCTTCCCATGCCGGTGAAATGATAATTGCGGACTCTGCTACACCGGATATTCCAAGGCGTTCATTTACAAAGTCATCGCTGCACGAAAAAAGTAAAATTACGGACGATAATGTTATGATGTTTTTCAAGAACCGTTTCATACTGATGAATTTTTATTGTGCAACATGCGGTTAGAAATTGTAGCGAACGATAAACCCGTAATCGATATGAGAGACATTAATGGCCTTTTCAAGTTTCTGATCTTTCATATCGTTATTGAAACCCTTGAACGAAACTTTCTGAAGTTTTGCCCAGATAAAATTTCCTGCCACCCCTGCAGACAGTTGCGGAGAAATACAATATTCGAGCGCCAAACCGGCTTTGGCGCCGAAAGCTGTACTTTTTGTTACAGTATTTGTGTTGTCGTAATATTGCGGAGGTAGCCCGTTATAATAACCATTATCGTCCCAATAAATCTGATATTCATTGCCCCTCTTTTCATTACGGAAAATAACAATACCAGGCGATAAGGTTTCTGTAATTTTTATTTTTCTCTTCCTGTCAGGAAATTGCTGAAACAAAACCGAAGTACCGATAAAATGGGTGTAAATTTTTTCTTTCAGGTCCATATTAACGTACACAGGAATGTTCATTCCGCCGTATCCGTTGATTAAAAAATTGCCTTCCGACGCTAAATGAAAAAGGGAATAATCAACGCCAACACCCAGGAAGGTAGTCATCAAATAATGAAAATCCGCATTCATATAATATCCGTTTTTGAGCTTCCCGATGTAATTGTCAGTCTCCGATTCCGTGACCCCTAATCCCGCCATCATATTTTTAAAACTGTCAAAATCGGTAAACGAACGCGCTAATCCTCCTTGTATTGTAAGCAGGTAACGTTGCTCAGGCTTTTGCCGAGTGGTTTTCGGACGATCAAGGCCATTAAGTGCGCCTGGCTGTTCTTCCCGAAAATATTGATAAACATCAGAAATGGCTATTGACTTTCCTGTAACATGGTTTTCGGAAGTTTTTTGCTCATAGTTTATCCGCTCTCCACCAACCGATATTATCCGGCATTCAATTGTGTCTTTTTTAACGGTAATAATTTTGTCTTGTGCCTTCGTTGCAGCCAACGACATAAAAAACAACAGAATCAGCAGCAATTTTTTCATTGGGAATGCATGGTTTTGGTTTTTTTATTGCAATTATAAAATTACTTCAAATTTTGGCATTTTCCCATTTCATACAACATATAGGGATGGTAAATCCATCCAAATCATGTCCTGCCCCTAAACTTCGGCCAGTTTGAAAACCTCGTCTGCTTCCCAGATGGTTTTTTCGGGATTTGGCTTCAACACTCCGTTTATCATGGCCTGTGCAACAGTTTTCCCCTGAATGGGCCGGT
>DSAU01000059.1 GCA_011046315.1 bacterium | reverse complement strand
GTCGAAACATTATATTAAGATTTACATTTTTCCAAACAGCATAAAAATTAACCACTGTTTTTAATTCCAAATCTCTGTGAGGATTCGATGAAAAAACTAAGCTTCATCTTCATTAGTCTGGCGCTGAGTTTTCTGGTTACCGCTCAAACACCAATTGATGAACAGCAGTTGCAACAGGAAGCAGCGCGCATTCATCGCGCGGTGCTCACGGTGGATACTCATTGCGACACACCAATGCGGCTCAGCCGTGGAGATTGGGACATTGGCGTCTATCATGATCCCAAAGATCACCGCAGCGGTAAAATTGATCTGCCTCGGATGCAACAAGGTGGATTGGATGCGGAATTTTTTGCTGTATTTATCGGCCAACGTGAACTCACTGCCGAGGGTTATCAGCGAGCCCGTGAACTCACCGAAGAAATTTTTACTGCCATTCATGGAATGTGCGACCAATATCATGATATGATTGAACTGGCAACAATGCCCGAAGATGCTTACTGGTTGAAAAAAGCGGGTAAGTTGGCTTGCTTTATCGGAATTGAAAATGGCTACCCCATCGGGGAAGATCTTTCCTATATCGAAAAATATTATAATATGGGCGCGCGTTATATTACCTTGTGCCATACCCGTAACAATCAAATTTGTGATTCATCAACGGATCCCGACGGACCTGTTCACCACGGTTTAAGTGATTTTGGCAAACAAGTTGTACGCGAAATGAACCGGCTGGGGATGATTGTGGATGTGTCGCACATTTCGGACGAGGCGTTTTATGATGTGCTGACAAAAAGTGAAGCCCCGGTCATCGCTTCTCATTCGAACAGCCGGGCTATCTGTGACAATCCGCGAAATTTATCCGATGATATGATAATAAAACTGGCAGAAAATGGCGGTGTATTGCAAATGTGTCTGTTCAGTGGCTATGTTTTACCGTCAACAGCAAATCCCGAGCGCGAAGCTGCCTTTGCGGATTTGTGGGCAAAATACGGGGATTGGAGCGCGATAAAATCCGATTCAATTCGAGCAATTGTTCGTGAGGAATATTATCAAATCCAGGAAAAATTTCCGGAGAAAAAAGCCACTGTCAAAGACCTGGTCGATCATATCGATCATGTGGTCAATCTGGTGGGTGTGGAATACGTTGGTATCGGGACGGATTTTGACGGAGGCGGCGGTCTGGCAGATTGCAATGATGTCTCTGAAATGGGCAATATCACCCTGGAGTTGGTCCGGCGGGGATACAGTGAAGATGACATTCGCAAAATTTGGGGCGGTAATTTTATGCGTGTTTTTCAGCGGGTCATCAAAATTTCAAAAAAATTTGGCAACTGACATTTTTCAAAGGATTGGCTGAAATTCTGATATAGGTTGAAAAAAAATGAAAAATAATAGTCTGTTGTTGTTAGTGGTTTGTTGGTTATGGTTTAGCAACGGATATAGCTGGGACGGTAAAATTCTCACTCGCGCTGAAAAAAGTGATTTTAAAGCGACGACGCGCTACTCTGAAGTGATCGACTTTCTGTACGCGTTACAAAAACAAAGTCATTACATCCGTATTTCATCCATTGCGCAGTCAGTTGAAGGTCGCGATGTTCCTTTGGCCGTGTTGGGCAATCCACTGCCGGCTTCAGCGAGCGATCTATTGATCACCAATAAACCAGCGATTTACATTCAGGCAAACATCCACGCCGGCGAGGTTGAGGGCAAAGAAGCCTCGCTGATGTTAATGCGCGAGATTTTGTCAGGAGACTTGTTTCACTTGCTTGATAATCAGGTTTTATTGTTCACCCCCATCTTTAATCCGGATGGCAACGAGAAAATCGATCCGCGAAATCGACGAAATCAGTTGGGCCCGGACAGCGGGGTCGGGATTCGTTACAATGGCCAGAATTTGGACCTGAACCGTGATTACATGAAGCTGGAAAGTCCGGAAAATATCGGCGCCCTCCAATTGATCAATGACTGGGATCCACTATTGTTGATCGATTTGCACACTACCAATGGCTCTTATCATCAGGAGCCTTTGACTTACGCAACTTCTCACAATCCAAACGGGGACCCGGCGCTGCCGCAATACGTGCGAGAAAAATTATTTCCCGAGGTGGCGCAGCAGCTATTGTCGCAACATAAGATTTTATCTTTGCCCTATGGTTTTTTTAAAGATGCCACCGATCCGGAGAAGGGATGGCGCAGCTTCAATCATCAGCCATATTACAGCACCAATTATTGGGGTTTGAGAAATCGGTTCTCAATTCTAAACGAAAATTATGCCTATGCGGATTACCAAACCAGAATTATGGTGTGTTATCATTTTGTAGAGCAGATTCTCAATTACACCAATAACCATGTGGATGAAATGCGGGACATGGTTCGAAAAGCAGATCAAAGCAGTGTGGCTTATGGCATGAGTCCCGATACATCGAAAATGTTCGGTCTTGAGTTTGAGGCGGTTCCGTTTGAAAAGCCGTTGTTGGTCCGGAGTTATGAGTTCGATCTTTATCAGGATGAACAGGGGCGCAAACGGGCGAGGAAAACTGATCGGCTGAAAAATTATCAAACACCGTTTTTCAGTGATTTTCGGATGACCAGATCGATCGTTGTGCCCAAAGGTTATTTTTTCCCTGCAAATTTAAAGGAGATCGCGCAAAAGTTGATTCAACATGGGATTGTGGTTGAAAGGCTCAGCCAACCGCTGAGGCTCAACCTGCAGACGTTCCAAATCAAAAAAGTCGACCATAGTGAGCGAATGTATCAGGGGCACCGGTTTACGACACTGAGCGGAGAATATCAATTCCAAGAACTCGAACTGGAAAGGGGGACTTTTTTTGTTGGGATGAATCAACCGCTTGCCAATTTGGTAGCCTATTTGTTGGAACCGGAAAGCGATGGCGGTCTGGTGTACTGGAATTTTTTTGATCGCTATCTCCATGCCAGTCAGTGGGGAGGTGGCTACAACGTGTTTCCGGTTTTTCGTTTGATGCAACCGGAGAAGTTTGCCAGAATTAAAGCCAATTTAAATTAATGGAATAATTGGGTTCATCGATGAAGTTGAACGCTTACATAGGCCCGGCGGGTTGGTCGTATGCAGATTGGGAAGGAATTGTTTATCCCGAGGCGCGCGATAAAAAATTTGACGCGCTCGGTTATCTGGTGCAATATTTCAATACAATCGAAGTCAATAGCTCATTTTACCGTCCCCCCACTGAAAAAGTCGCAAAAAGTTGGACGCAACGGGTGAGTCACAATCCCGATTTTTTATTTACCTATAAATTGTGGCAACGTTTTACCCATGAAAGAAAATCTTATCCCAGCGCTGATGAGGAAAGATTGGTGAAGCAGGGATTGGATGTTTTAAAGGCTGAGAACAAACTTGGCGCGCTGCTCGTGCAATTTCCCTGGTCGTTTTGCAGGAATGAGCAGAACCTTAGTTG
>DSAU01000438.1 GCA_011046315.1 bacterium | reverse complement strand
GGTGTGCTTCACCGATTCCGCCGAAGGCGAGACCATGGGTGTCCATAAAGAGACCAACGGAACCAAAACTGTGTTCTTGACCTTTGATCAGCTCTGTCTGGATACCTGGGCGTTGCCGAGCTACACCACAACTGACGGTTATCATTGGACTGAGCCCAATGTACACAGTGTGGTTGGTGCATCCTTGAACTGGTTCGGTCTCGGGACATCGGTTGACGACAATAACCTGCCAACAATCGCGGCGGAATACAGTCTGCAACAGAACTATCCCAACCCGTTCAACCCGGAAACGGTTATCAATTACAGCATTTCCCAACCGGGTTTGGTAAAGCTGGCTGTTTACAACGTGCTTGGTCAAAAAGTAGCTGAACTGGTCAATGAACACCAGACCGCTAACAGCTACAAAGTGACTTTTGACGCCAACAACCTGACCAGCGGTGTCTATTTCTACAATCTGGAAGTTGGCGACTACAGCAAGACCATGAAAATGATGCTGTTGCGCTAATTGCTTCAATTTATCAGGGTAAGTGATGGTTACACAGCCGTTGGGGAGGTTATTCGCCTCCTCAGCGGTTTTTTTTTGATAATCTTTTGTAGAGAATTTTGCTGAGAGTCTATTAAGCAAAACTCACCCTCTGTCCCCCTCTCTTGAGAGAAGTGGGAGAGAGAAATAAATTTAATCTGGGAGAGTGGTAAATAAAACATTCAAAAATATCATCAAATTATGAGTACGTGATTTTTAAAAAGCAGTCCCGTTTAGGGACAAAATATTTATAACAGAGCCCCATCCTCCACAAATTTAAGCCCCGTAGGGGCGTGATAGGAAACGGGGCTGGATAATAGCTATATCGTACCTACGGCACGAAAAATTTTTATTTTTAGCGCTGCTATAAATATTGAGTCCTTAACAGGACTCTGGTTGTGAAAACAATGGTTCAAATTTTAAAAGGGAAGAAAAATAAATTTGGTTTGTGAGACGGCAGAATAATTATTCTATTACCAAAATTAATATTGCATTATTTTGTTTTTATAAACACTGAAAACACCGAAATCGACCGAAACATTTTTTTTCAAAATAGTCTTTCAGTGAGAGTCGGTGTTTAATTTTGCGGCATTGCCGCGCCGGAGAATAATGGGAAAAATCATTGTCAAATATGTGTACGTTTTTTTGTGTTTGATGCTCATGACAGAAAACAGTGCTGCCAGTGATGAGCGCCGCAGCGATATTTTTCCAGTAAAACCAGGCGTGGTCGTGGCAAAATTAAAACCCGATATCGAGCTGTTTTTATTGAAAAATAAATTATCCCGACCTGCTGCAAGAGTACCATTCACTGCTATCGACCGTTTATTCCCATCGCATGATCACCATCCGGCAATGAGCAAAATTTATCACATCCATTTTTCTGAAACTGTGTCCCCGAAAGAGGTTGCGCTTGAGCTAATCTCAACAGGGTTGTTCGAGTATGTGGAGCCGCGCTATCTTGCCACCGTTGTCGCCACCTTTCCCATAGATTCATTGCTGCAACATCAATTCTATCTGGAACAGATGGATCTGTTCAAAGCCTGGGATTTTCAACGCGGCAGCCGGGAGGTGGTCATTGCCATCGTGGATAATGGCGCCGATTATCGCCATCCTGATTTGTTCGGTAATTTGTGGGTCAATGAGGCAGAGGCTTCAGGAATAGCCGGAGTGGACGACGATGGCAATGGCTATGTGGATGATATTTACGGCTGGGATTTTGGGGAAAACAACAATGATCCCGGCTATGGTACGGTTGAATCTTTAATATCGGTTCACGGAAGCCACACCGCCGGAATTGCCTCGGCCGTTACCGATAATATTACCGGCATTGCCGGGGTGGGTTGGAAATGTAGAATTATGGTGGTCAAGGTCTCAACCGACGATGACACTTATCAAATTCCGTTCGGATATGAGGGCATTGTGTACGCTGCTGATAATGGCGCTCACATTATTAATAATTCATGGGGAAGGAGAGGACCCTATTCGCAGTTTGAACAGGATGTGATTGATTATGCGGCTGGCAAAGGCTGCCTGATTGTGGCAGCCGGCGGCAATGCCAATAGCGAGACGATTTTTTATCCGGCCAGCTATACCAAAGTAATCTCGGTTGCTGCTGTTAACGAACTGGATGAAAAGTCAAGCTATTCATCCTTTGGACGCAGCATCAATGTCTCTGCCCCCGGCGGTGATCAACGGGTGGGAAAACCCGGGATTTTGAGCCTCTTTCCGATGGAGATGGGCGGTTATGGTGAGCTGTCCGGAACTTCAATGGCGAGTCCAATGGTAACCGGAGTTCTGGGATTGCTGAAAAATCATTTTCCCGATTGGGATCGGTTGCAGCTCTACCGCCAACTGGTTTTGACCGCAGACCCGATTGATCTGCAAAATCCGGGGCATTCCGGAAAAATTGGCTTTGGCAGAGTCAATGCATTTCGCGCACTAACCGAAACTATCCTTTCCGAAGAACCGGCAAAAATAGCGCTGTTTCGAGCTGCAGTGACAGATTCTGTCTGGGGGAATAACAACGGATTATTTGAACGCGGCGAAACCATTGGCATTGACCTGTATTATCGCAATTACGCGCTCAGCCCCGGGCAAAATTTTAAAGTCCGCCTCAGTTCGCCGGATCCGGATATTATCGTTACCCAAAACGCAGTTGATCTCGCCGCTTTTCCGGCTGATTCGCTGGTTTCAATACGCCATCAGTTGCACTTTTTCATCAAGCCACTGGCGAAACCGCACCTGGTTCCGCTGGCGGTCAATTTTTCAATGGATAACGGCGAAGGCGGCAGCGATACGTTGAAGGTGCTCATCGGTAAAAGCGCGCTGCTGCTGGTAGATGATGATAATAGCATCAGGAATGTCGAGGGATTTTATATCTCGGTACTGGATCAATTGCGCGTTCCATATCTCATCTGGGATCATGCGGAACTTGGCGCGCCATCGGCAAGAAATCTGATCCATTTTCCGACGGTCATCTGGTTTTGTGAATGGGCTTTTCCCAGCCTGTCGGCTGAAGATCGGTTTTCGCTGCAATATTATCTGGATCATAGCGGCAGTCTGTTCATTTCAGGGCAGGATATCGGCTGGGATTTGGCTGACCCTGAAGGAACTGAAAATAATCAATATTCCGAAGCTGCGGTAAATTTTTATCGCCATTATCTCCATGCCGAATACCATGCGGATCATAGCCTTTCATCCAACGTGGTCGGCGTTCCCGGAACCATAGGCCAGGGATTGCAATTTAAGATTTATCAACCGGCGATTCCGATTCATTTTCAATTTCCGGATTGGATCGAACCGACCGCGGGCGCGTTATCCTGCTTTCGTTATGACAACGCCCGGGGCGCCGGTGTGGAATATTCAGGCAAACACAAGGTGATTAATTTGGGCTTCGGGTTTGAAGCCATCGATAGCTAT
>DSAU01000526.1 GCA_011046315.1 bacterium | reverse complement strand
TAATTTTATTATTGGTGGCATTGCTGATCCAACTATTTATCTGCTCCAGCGACGCCGGATCATCAAAATTCATTGCGGCGAGTTCAGCATGGTAATATTTTTTCACCTGCTCGAAAAAGGTTTTTTTGAATTGGAAATCATCTCGAAACCAGATCGAATTGCCAATTTTTAATGAAAGCCCCGGATCCAATTTTACAAGTTCAGTCATCAGTTTTTCAACCGTCGGATTAATTTTTTCAAGGGAGATGTCAGAAATTTGCAATACTTTTTGCATTTCGGTGAGCGTTTTGCCGGCAGCGCCATTAGCCGCCATCATTAAAGCAAGCGAGATGCTGAACGGGGAGATGACAACGTTTTGATCTTTATCCTGCACAACGATCACATTATACAGATTCATCCCAAATCTATTGCTCGCCTCGACCACATTTTTGGGAAGAAACGATCTCTTTTTTTGCCCGAGGCCGGAGGCGTTCGAGCTATTTTTTGAAAACGAAACCAATAAAACAAAAAGTATTGCCACAACAACAAAGGATCCGCAGTATCTCATGGGTTCTCCTTTCAATTTAAGATGAAGCCAATGCTGGTAAATTAAAATTATAATAGTTTGGCTATTTATCCCGTAGTAATGACTTTAGTCATTCTTGTACTTCTAAATGGGACTTTTGAATATTTCACCCTTTCCGGGATGTTTTGTTCCGGGCAGTATTTTTGTAATAATAGCCTCCTGTTCTCCCTTTGAAGCGCATACAGATGCCATCGCTTGATGATGTGATTATTTGACAGATGTTAAAATTTCCATATCAAGCCTTCTACTTTTAAAATTTTAACTCATAAAGCGATGGCATCTGTGAAAATTTTGTTCCGAACAGGACGTTTGCAATAATAACCTTCTGTTCTTCCTTTGAGGCGCATACAGATTCCATCGCTTGATTGGTGAAAAATTTCAAAAAAAGATGGCTGGGATAAAGTCGACGTTTAATAAGGCGCTGCTAAAAAATAAAAAATTGAAATTAGCGCCATGCCAATTATGATAATCGTATTCAAAAAAATAATTGTTGTGGTGATTGATTTTTCTTTCGTCCAATTTTTGTTTATTTAAATTCTTCAAAATTGAAAAATTTCTTCATCTTTTGTTCAGGAAAAAATGTCGTAAAAAATCCCGTACCATAGCCCAGGGCTCTGGCAGCGATCATCAAATAACCATTTGTCACTATTTTTTTAGAGCAATTTATAGGTATCAAGAGTTAGCCTTCATTGATAATAATCAAACGCACTATCTTCGGTGCATTCGAATCCCGGTTCTCCCAGATAATTTCATGTTCATCGTAACGATCAGGATTTTTGGCATGCATTGGAATGAACTCATAATCTGAAAAACGAATTCCCTCATTCAGATTAACTTGAAGTTTTTCTAAATAACCGCCCTTGACACACCAAAAGTCAGTGATTTCAAAAGCATAAGTATTTTCATCAATCTTTTGGACAACCGTGTCCAAACTGATATCGAGGGTAATTCGTCGGGCACCTTTATCGTTCTCTCTTAGATAAAATGGAGAAATTACATCATCGACTTTCTCAATGATTTTATAATCAGAAATCCCCAGCAGGATCGGCAGATTCGTTTCGATGAAGCTGGTATAAATTTGCCAATTGGGTGGTTGATGTTTCATCTTCTCCCAAAATAAATATCGTGTCGTCGGACGCATGAGAAAGTCAATTCGTGCATTGAAGTCTTTTTCGATTGAAATCGAGATATTGCAAGCCGATACACTTGTCTCTTCTGGCGTGCGCCAGAGAAGTCCTCGGGCATGTTCTTCGGTTAGACCAAATACCATTAACCATACAAAAATCACAACAGTTAAAATGAAAATACCAGCAAAAGTTGGCCACTCAGGTAGCCTCTGAAAAGATGTCCCGGGTTGAAAACGAAAGATACTTAGCAGACCCGAAATAATGATTGCAAGAAAAGATACCAGCAATAGTTCATTGATGCTTCCACCAGGATAGATAAGATATCCACCAACGACATAGACAATCATTGGCAGTCCAACAAAAAGAAAAAATACCAGGAACTTGTTCCAGGCTGAATGAAGTGGGAAATATGGGTCAAAAGTTTTAAATGCATAGCGACTGATAAGGTAAGCAAAACCGATCAATCCTATCAATCCAATGATACCGAATAAATAACGAGATACTGCCATCATTCGGGCAAGATTGGCAAAATCGCCACTGCCTAAAAAACCGCCGATAACCATGTAGCCCCAAAACATCAGGATAGCGATCGTGCCATAGAATAACCAGAACAATTTAAATCCCCATTTTTTTGCACGAGGAAATATGATGAGAAGCACGATTAAACCCAAAATGATATCAACGGCAGGTCCCGAGCTGGTCATTATCAAACCCTGCCAGAAGCTTCGAGTGCCAGGAATGTAAACCTTACCTCCTCCCAACACAGCAACATAGATGCCCACAGGCTTCAATCCCACCAACCAGCCGCCCAGGCAATGACCCAACTCATGTAAAGCTGTGGTAATGAATTTGACGATGAGAAGTAAACTTGTTGATAGAATAGCAAGATGAACATAATTATGAAGTTTGATTTGATTGTTCATGGTTTCTCCTTTTGATGGTGAGATTGAGATTTGTCAGGAAAATAGGACACAATAAAAACCAGGGGCATTTATTTTGCAGCACTCCCTCCTGCTGTCTTTTTTAATTGAATAAGCAACCTGGCTCCCATGACCAAAAGAATCAAAGTGCCTGCCACGCCTTCTTCAGGATCAAACAGGACACGATGGGAGCCTAACAATAATCCCTGCTCATTTCCCATTCCCCAAAAAGTATATTCCAATGCATTCCATAACCCATGGGCAATGCTGGGTGGAATGAGACTTTTGGATCGGATGAAAAGCCAGCCGAACACAATCCCCAGCAAAGAGATATTAACAATATAAATAATTCCCCTCAACCACCCGCCTTTTATCAACAGCAGCGCAATCGGCGCATGCCACAAACCAAACATGATCGCGGAGATCATTACAGCCTTACAGGGCGTCATAAAATGAAACCGCGAAATCAGATAACCTCGAAATGCCAGTTCTTCAGTGATAAGGGCAGCAAGCAACGTGATAGCCCATTGAAGCAGAATGATGAAAACCAGGGAGGTGATTGTTAATTTACCTGCTGATAACTTTAATACAGGATGATATTCTTGTAGTGAACCGAAATAAACCCATCCCATAATTAAATCGATACCAGCGATCGTGAGCAAGATCAAGAGCGGTATTATGATACCATAAAAACTCCACCGCCACTGTGGCAAACGGAATCCTAAATCCCGAATTGGCTGCTGATGCAGAAATTTCTGAAACAGAACAGCTACAATCCCTATGGTAAGAATAAAAAGTTGAGTACTACCAGATGGCAGGAGCAATAGTGAAATGG
>DSAU01000345.1 GCA_011046315.1 bacterium | reverse complement strand
TTCAATATGAAAGTGTCACGGATTTTATTGTTCGCACTGACGCTGGTACTCGGTTTTTCGCTAACCATCCAGGCGCAACAGGTGACCCAAAATTTTGGTCAAAATCAAGCCGTAAACTGGTCCGCACAAACGGTACAGGCTACCGGGATTGGCGCTTCCAACCCCAATCTGCCGCCATCAGCCGCCCGCGCTGGCGCCATCCGCGCCGCAAAATTAGACGCGTTGAGAAACATTCTGGAGACAATCAAAGGCATGTACCTTACCTCAGAGACTACGGTTCGCAACGCCATGGTTGAAAATGACGTCATCCGGACCCAGGTTGAAGGCATTGCCCAGGGCTTTAAAATGGTTGACGGACCGCGTTATCTTTCCGATGGTTCGGTTGAGGTCACTGTTGAAATGCCGATTACGGGACAATTGGCTGATGCTTTGTTGCCCGGAGATTTCGGCGGCGGTCGACTGTTAACCGGTGGACAACCACTCTGTCCGACCTGTGGTCAGCCCTGGCCGGTAGGAAAACCGGTGCCGCCAGGTGTAAACCTTCAACAACTGGGCGGTGAAGCCCCCGGAGTTGCCGGCGGTGTATTCACCGGCTTGGTTGTTGACTGCAAAGGCTTGGGCATACGTCCCGCAATGGCGCCAAAAATTCTGGACGAAAACGGAAACGAAATCTATGGTTCCAAATTTGTCAGTCGTCAGTGGGCGGTGGAAATCGGAATGGTTGGCTACGATAAAGATGTCAACCGGGCGCGCCAGGATGATCGCGTCACCAACAATCCATTGATTATTAAAGGAATGAAGGCTTCGGGTCAAAATAAAACCGATGTAGTAATCTCAACTGCTGATGCCGCACAGATTCACCAGGCAGCAGCCAATCAGAACTTTCTTGACAAATGTAAAGTAATGTTTATTGTCAATTAATTTTAAATATTTATTTCCATTTCACAAAAAGATGGTCTTAAATGAAACTTAAAAAAAATTGCAAAACAATATTTAAAGTGTCGTTTCGAGCACTCCCGCTCAAAGAGGAAGGCGGAATCACTCTCATGTTGTTAAAGCAAGGGGAAGATTCCTTCGCCCGAATTAATCCGGACTCGGAATGACAGAATTAACTGTTTTGCAGAATCCTTTTTAAACTGAAATAAAAGGAGTAATTACGATGAAAATAAACACAATGCGTCTGATCGGATTGCTTGTTTCGCTAATGCTGATAGTCAGCTTGATCGGCTGCGGGAAAAAAGCTTTGAAACCGGACTCTGTACTGGATACACCTGAAAATCATTACAGCCGAGGTATGGTTGAATTTGAGCGCAACAATTTAAATGCAGCCATGGCTTCCTTTGAACGCGCCAATGCGTTGGATCCCAACTATGCAGAAGCTTACTCCGGCATGGCGTTGGTATATGCGAAGCGCGAAGACTTCAAAAAAGCCTACGAATTTGCTGATAAAGGCATTGGCAAAAACGATAAGTCAGTCGATTGCCGAATTGTCAAGGGCAGGGTAATTGCTATGGAACGTAAAGGTGATGACTGGGTTAAAAAAGCAGCCAGAGAGTTTGACCGGGCTTTAAAAATCAATCCAAACAGCAGCAAAGCATGGTATTATCTGGGCATCACTTACAAAGAAGGTTTCCAATTCGGCGATGCTGTCGATGCATTTCGCAAAGTAGTGGCATTGAAGGGCGAATATGCAACCGAGGCAAATGCAGAATGGGAATTGGTGCAAAAAATTGAACGGGCAAAACCCGGTACAAAAGTAGGCGCCAAAATAGCGTTGATTCCTGAAATCGACCGGGCTGATCTTGCTGTGTTGTTGATGGAAGAGCTTAAATTAATGACATTATTAGAAAAGAAGAGGCCTAAGGTATATGACACCCGGTTCCGCGCGCCCGACGACCCGACAAAATTGGAAGCCACTCAGGTTACAAAAATGGAAGCCGCAACCGATATAAAAGGACACTGGGCTGAAAACTGGATCAAAGACATTATCAAGGCAGAAGTTCCGGGATTGATGCCCTATCCGGACCATACGTTCAGACCTGATGATTCCATAACCCGGGCAAATTATGCTCAGGTCATGCAAAGCATCATGATTATGGTCACCGCCGACGAGAGTCTGGCTACCAAATACATCGGTGAAAGCTCGCGTTTCCCTGACGTCCCGGGGTCGCACTATGCTTACAACGCGATTTCATTGATGGTCGATCGAGGAATAATGAGCGCCGATAAAATGACCGGGGCTTTTAATCTCAATGACAACATGTCTGGCGCTGACGCATTACTTGCGATCCGTGATTTTCAAAATGCATTACGAATTACTTTCTGATATTTGCAGGGAAAACAGGACCGGTGCGATGCCGGCCCTGTTCCCTTTTTGAAAAATTGATAAAGCGGATTCAGGGCTTGGATCTGCTACCGACTAACATTTTGTATTTTAAAATCATAACGGGCGTCAAACCCGTTTTTTATTATCATTTAAATATCAATCATTTTGATGCTAAGAATTTGGAGGAATTATAACTTGAAAAAATTAAAATTTATTGCATTGCTGTCGATCATTCCCTTGTTACTGGCCTTTTCGCCGGCGCTCGCCCAGAGAGCGACGCAGTTAGTGAACAGTCAGGGAGTCGCGAGCATTTTCAGCAACGATGTTGGTCTGGCAAGAGATCAAGCTATTGACGATGCTTTGCGAAAAGCCGTCGAACAAACATTGGGTACTTTTATCCAATCATCGACGCTGGTCGAAAACAATATGCTGGTTGAGGATAATATTCTCAGCTGGTCAAACGGCTACGTGCGCCGACATCAAGTCATTAGTGAAGGAAAAAGCGATCCCACGACTTATCAGGTGACAATCGAAGCCGAAGTGGAGTTGGCTAACCTGAAAAACGATTGGGATGGCATTCAAAATCTGTTGAGCAAAATGGGAAATCCCCGGGTGATGTTCATGATCGATGAACAAAACATCGGTGAATCTCGCGACCGCTATCACTACCTGTCGGTGGATATCAACATTACCGAAACCACACTGTTGAACAAATTCATCCAGAACGGATTTGAATGTGTGGATCCGGCTACGGTCCGGCAAAATTTGCAGCAGGATCAGGCGATTGCAGTGTTACAGGGCAACACTCAACTGGCTGCTGCCATCGCTAAAAAACTGGGAGCTGAGGTGGTCATCACCGGAAAAACCATCGCCAAAGTTGCCAGCGGCTTCAATCTCGGCGGCATGAAATCGTGTCAGGCAAATATCACAGCCCGCGTCATCAAAGCCGATGTCGCCACTGTTATCGCCACCGGAACCGCTCACGCGGCACACCCGCACATTGACGAAGTTACTGGCGGTACCGAAGCCATTAAAAAGGCGACCAATAAACTGGCCGACGATTTAATTACAAAAATTACCCAAAAGTGGAAGGACGAATTTTACCAGGCGACCACGGTTAAACTG
>DSAU01000518.1 GCA_011046315.1 bacterium | reverse complement strand
GCTCTCTGACGGAGATAGGGTTTTAACCCATTGCAACGCCGGCGCCCTTGCCACCGGTGGTATTGGCACGGCTTTAGGAGTCATCTATGTAGCCCAGGCCCAGGGCAAGCGCATCCGGGTTTTTGCTGATGAGACCAGACCTTTACTGCAGGGGGCGCGACTAACTACCTGGGAGCTGCAAAAGGCTGACATTGATGTCACGTTGATCTGTGATAATATGGCAGCGGTTGTGATGCAAAAAGGCTGGATCGATTGTGTGATAGTGGGCGCCGACCGGATCGCTCGTAATGGCGATACCGCCAATAAAATTGGAACCTACAATTTGGCAGTGTTGGCAAAATACCATCAGATTCCGTTTTATGTGGCGGCGCCATCGTCAACAATTGATTTGAGCATTGGCGGTGGTTCAGCGATCCCGATTGAACAGAGAGAGCCTGAAGAAATTATATTTGGTTTTGGTCGGCAGACCGCCCCCCGGGAAGTCAAAGTTTTTAATCCGGCGTTTGATATAACTCCAGCAGAATTGATCACCGCCATTGTCACCGAGAAGGGCATCATTTATCCGCCGTTTAATTTTGTGGTTTAGAATGTTCATTCACGTCGCCTGGCAGCTCCCAAAGCAGATAAAAACTGAAAAATCAAAAAAAATCCTTGACATAAACCTATTTTTAATTTATATTCCAAAGTTTAATTATTCAAAGTAAAACATTTTTAAAGGAGACATAGTATGTCAAAGTATTATTCATTACTGAAAATTGGTCTGTTGGTTCTGATGGTCGGACTGATCGTTTTTGGTTGTCGCTCTAAGGAAGTTGAATCTGCATTGATCTACATCAACCAGCAAAACGATTGGGAAAAGGCGATGGAGCAACTGAAAATCGCTGTTGAGATCAATCCCGCCGATACCGAAGCTCATTTACTGTTGGGCGAGGGCTACGGTCATTATGGAGAGTACGATAAGATGGTCGAAGAATTTGCTACCGTTGAAAAATTAATGGCAGGCTCGCCCAATAAGAAATTTCAGGAGAGAATAGAATTTTTGCGCGAGAAATACTGGAGAATTAGTTTTAATACCGGCGTTGCAAATGTCAGGGAAGAAAAGCTGGATGAAGCAAAAACTAATTTTGAAGATTGTGTGCTGATCGATCCAGGTCATACTGAATCTTATAAAAATTTGGCGTATGTCAATATTCGGCAAGATGCTGTGGATGCAGCTATTGAAAATTATAACAAGGTTGTCGAGTTGAATCCCGATGATGTGGAAGTCCTTTCGTCATTGGCAAACTTGTATCTCACTACACAACAGTATGAAAAGTGTATTAAAACCGCTGATAAGATTTTAGCGATTCAACCGGATAATATCAGTGCAATTGCGCAGAAAGCCATGTCATACGATTTGCTCGAAGAATCTGAAAAAGCGTTTCAAGCCTATGAGGAGGCTTTGGAAAGAGATCCGGAAAATAGAGATTTGATCTTTAATCTGGGACGGCTGCTGTACCAGCGGGGAGATTATCAGGGTGCAATCCAACGATTTGTCCATGTTTTGGAAGCATCTCCCGATGATTACGAAGCGAACATCAATGTCGGCAATGCCTATTTGTTGATGGCAGAGGAAGTCATAAAGAAATATCGCGATATGGACGATAAACAGCTGAGGAAAGTTGAACAAGAGTTCGAAGCTGATAATGAAACTGCCAGAGAATACTACAAAAAATCGATTCCCTATCTGGAAAAAGCGATTGCTTTAAATATGGATAGAACCACTGGCTGGTATAATTTGGGAGTTGCTTATGCCCAGGCAGGCGATGGGAAAAAAGCAGAACTTTGTTTCAAAATTGCTGACGATGTTGGCGAGGGCAATTTTCTCAAAGCCAGTGAATTCATCGATGAATATTTGTCGCATTTGAAGTAAAAATATTACCCTGATTATTTATCAATTTTTTGCCCCCTGGTTGTTATTTTGATTCGATACAAGGGGGCATTTTTTTATGTCAAATGGTTTTTACATAATTTGAAATTTGGATATTACGTACGACCTCAGTTATTTGTATTTGTGGAAATTGAAACTGATGCCATCGCTTTATTTGTAACAATATTAGAAATAGCTGGCTCTATTTAAAAATTTTATCATCTCTCAAATAATCAAATCATCAAGCGATGGCATCAGTATTCCACCAGTAACTGAGATCATACGATATTGCAGAAAATTAGCTTGACTTTGGCGAGAATATGTTTTAAATTTTGTTGGAAATTTGATTGTGTCAGCGTGAATAACGTTGAAGGGTTATAAGAAATCTGCTTGGATTTGCCGAAAGAGTGAATGATTGACTAATGAAGGAAATATTAAAAAAAAACCGGGAAGAAGATGAACTTAAAGCGCAGCTTCTCAACAGCGGTAAATTGCCGCAACATGTTGCCATTATTATGGACGGAAACGGCCGTTGGGCAAAAGCGCGCGGATTGTCGCGGCTAAAAGGGCATGAGGAGGGAATCAATTCGGTACGCGCGATTGTCGAAGCTTGCGGAGAGTTGGGTATCAAAGTGTTAACTCTGTACACATTTTCCAAAGAAAATTGGAAGCGTCCCAAAAATGAAATTACCGGACTGTGGAGGTTATTAATTCAGACCGTAACACGGGAGGTTCCTGAATTAAACAAGAACAATGTTCGCTTGAAGGTGATCGGAATTTTAGAAGATCTGCCCATGTCAGCTCGTGAAGGTGTAAAATACGCCGTAAATGAATTGGCTAATAACACCGGTTTGATTGTAAATTTGGCGTTGAGCTACAGCAGTCGATTGGAAATTTTACATGCAGTAAGACAGATAGCCCAACTGGTCGCGCGAGGAGAGATTCAACCTCATGACATTGATGAGCAGATGATTCATCAGCATTTGTATACGGCTGATCTGCCTGATCCTGACCTGTTGATTCGAACCAGCGGCGAAAATCGGATCAGCAATTTTTTACTCTGGCAAATTGCTTATTCGGAATTGTATGTGACAGAAATTCTGTGGCCCGATTTTCGGAAAAAGGAATTTTATCAGGCAATAGGCGCTTATCAACATCGTGAACGCAGGTACGGAATGGTCACTGAGCAGTTGATTGTCGCTGAGTAGCTAAATCATAATATTACAACAAATCTCGCCCCATTATCGTCTAAATGAATAAATAGCACCCGCAATCTAATACAATCGACAGGATGTTAAAAATCAAAGGCGGAACATAGATATTTGTAAGGCGTTTAATTTATAGTTTTATTGATCTTATAGGTATTGATGGCGATTCTTCTGAGTGGATCGCCATTTTGTTATTAATCATCATTTTAAGCCCGATATCAAATATGATATCCGGTGAAAAAAAATGAATTATGAAAACAAGAAGATGGATAGTTGTCATTGCCCTGTTGTTCGGTTTTACCGTACTCGTTTTATATCATGGGTGGAATCTGTTC
>DSAU01000269.1 GCA_011046315.1 bacterium | reverse complement strand
GGTCCGGATGAGCTCATGTGGGCGAATCATCCGGACTGGTGGGACATCGGAAGCTCTCACGGACCCCGCGCTTATATGACAATTCTCGCCATTCGAACCATCAGAGAATTTTTGTACATCTGTTCGGTACTGGATCAGCAAACACCCAACCTCATCGAATATGAACTCATGGCAAACCGAATGCAGCAACAACTTAATAAGCGGTTGTGGAGCGATAGTTTGAATTATCTGATTAATTATTATGAAGACGGTTCTCAGGATTCCCATTTTTATACGGGATCGATACTTGGCTGCCATTTCAACACCATCAATGATGAGCGTAAAAATAAACTGGTCGAATCCGTGGAACAATATTTACTGGACGACAACATCGGTGTTTACAATGTTTATCCGATGGATTTTCACCAGCGCATTGAACAGCTCAATTTTAACGGCATGGAAATGGGGGCGCCGTTTTATTATGCCAACGGCGGCGTCTGGCCCCACGGTAACGCCTGGTATGCGCTTGCGCTGAAATCGATCGGCAGCCCCGATACGGCGCTGCGCTTCATCAAAAAAACAATGACGGTTTTGGGAATAATGAACAGTCCCAACGGTCAACCCGCCATGTACGAATACCGAAATTCAAATCATCACGCCCCATCAGAGTACGGAAAAGTTGACAAGCCACAATTTTTATGGGCGGCAGGCTGGTATCTGTACAGTTTGTACCATCTATTTTTAATCAACGAAAATGAATGGAACGTATCGTTTGCTCCCTTTCTTCCTGAAAATTTAGATAACCTGCATTTTGTGATGATGATCAATGGAACGCCAGCAACCATTTATCTGACAGGTCATGGAAAATATTTACAATCGATTCGCTACAACGGTCAGTTTTTCCCATCCACTGTCGTACCAGAAATCCTTTCAGCTCAAAAAATTGAGCTCGAGCTTGGTGTTCCGCAAACACCCTATCTGGCAGAGGCGTCAGCCCGGCTCATCAGCGCTGATTTTATTGCCGAGAAAAATATTTTGCAACTGGAGCTATCAGCTTTTGCAGGTCATAAAAATTTAACGCGAATAATTTCGCCTTTTAAACCGCGGCGCGTTCTCATCGATGGAACTTCTCGCAGCAAAGTGATGTCCGTCAATATGGTTGATCAAATTTTTGACATCTCGATTCAATTTAACCATTCAACCAAAACCCATAAACTGGCAATTGAATTTTAGCAATTATCGAATTAACCGAAATTTTTATCGAGAAGAATAATTTGTCATGAAAATGGTTCGATTTATATCACAAATAATGTTCTGTTTTTGGTTGCTGCTATTGAGCTGCGATCGCAATTCTCCCAATGGCAATGAAAAAATTGTTATCACCTACTGGTCAGCGAATAATCAATACGAGATTAACCTGGCAGAATACCTGGTCAGCGAGTGGGAAAAACTTTATCCAAACGTTCATATAAAACATCAACCCATTCCGGAAGGACGTTCCAGCGAAGAGGTGGTTCTGGCAGCGGTTGTGGGCAAAACAACACCGGATGTCTACTCGAATATGTGGCCCGGCGATGTCGAGCTCTATGTACGGGCAAATGCACTAATTCGACTTGATGAGTTTGGAGATTATCGCGCCTTTGCAGACGCTCGCTATTCAAACGATGTCGAGAAGCAGGTTCAAAGCAAAAACGGCGGGGTCTATCAAATTCTCTGGAAGACAAATCCCATTATGATGGCGTACAACAAAAAGATTCTCCGTGAAGCCGGTTTTTTCGAGCCGCCTCAAACCTATGATGAATATCTGCGCGCCGCAGCAAAAATCTCTCAGGATTTGGACGGCGATGGCTACCTGGATCGATGGATGGGAATAACACAGATCATGGTAACCTGGTGGCAGCGTTTCTTTGATTTTTATACGCTTTACATCGCCGCCTCAGGCGGCAATACGCTGCTGACGGACGGAAAAATTGATTTTAACAACAAGGCTGCGGTTGAAGTTTTCCGGTTTTTGCAAACGCTATTTACGCACGGTTACTTTCCCAAAGAGCAAATGGATGCCCGGGCTGATGTCTTTATCCATAGCGTGGTTGCAACCCGCTTTACCGGGCCCTGGTCTATCACCCAGATCGAAAAATTTCGCAGCCCTGATTTTGAATATGATTATGCGCCAGTACCCCGTCCCGCCGACGTTTCAGGTCCAACATTCACTTATGGCGATTATAAAAGCATTGTGTTATTTAAAACCAGCAAGCATCCCGATTGGGCATGGAAGTTCGCTCAATTTCTGGTATCAAGACGCGCCGACCTGAAACTGCTTGAAATCGCTGATCAGTTGCCGTTGCGCAAAAATATTCTGGAAGATAGCTTGTTTGCGCCCTACTTTAAAAATCACCCACGAATGGTCACCTTTGCCAGGCAGGCGAAATTTGTACGAGGAGCCGACAGCTCACCGGTATTACGTGAAATATTTGATGCGATTTCACGAGAATTTGAAGCAGCCGTTTTTTATGGAAAAAAATCTGCTGAACAAGCAATTGAAGACGCAGCCAGGCGGGCTGAATTGCTATTGGAGTAGTTGATCATGGGATTTAAACAGAAAACAAAATCAAATAAAATCGGTTATCTGTTTGCTTTACCCTATTTCATTCATTTTGCTGTTTTTACAGCGTTCCCGATCACTTTTTCCTTTCTGCTCATTTTTCATCAATGGGACATCATCTCGCCGATGAAATGGGTGGCGCTAAAAAATTTTAACCGGCTTTTTCAGGATTTATTGTTTTTCAAATCGCTCATCAACACCGGGTTCTTTCTACTGATCCATATTCCGCTGCAAATAATTGTCGCGCTGCTGCTGGCAGAGCTGCTCAATCAGAAAATCCGATTACGCGGATTTTTCCGGGCGTCATTTTTCATGCCGGTGGTAGTATCCGGAGTTGTAATAACCATCTTATGGCAGCAGCTCTATGCACACGATAGCGGCGTTCTCAACAATTTACTCACCACACTCGGTCTGAGAAAGCTTCCCTGGTTAACCAGCACTAAATTGGCTATGCCATCAATTGCCATTATGGCGACCTGGAAAAATGTCGGACTTTATGTGGTATTGTTTTTGGTCGGATTGCAGACAGTTCCAAAATATCTGTATGAAGCCGCGGACATAGAAGGTGCCTCTGAATGGCAGAAATTCAGACATATCACACTGCCCATGATCAACCCGACAATGATCCTGGTGGTGATCGTTTCCACCATTGGCGGTTTCTCGTTATTTATTGAACCCTATATTATGACCGGCGGCGGACCAATGAACAGCACACTTTCCGCCATGCTCTACATTTACCAGCAGGCGTTTTCTTTTTATCACATGGGTTACGCGGCAACACTGGGATTCTTTTTCGCTGCGGTCGTGTTGAGTGTCGTGTTAATCCAAAAAAAATTATTCCAAACAGAAGTGCATTATTAAAACAATCAATGC
>DSAU01000382.1 GCA_011046315.1 bacterium | reverse complement strand
GATCATTTGGGAATGGATATTAATGAGATAAATTTTTTCCGGGATGACTCTGCAGAGAAAAACTAATCCGCATCATTTAAAAATGCTATTACTTCAATCATTGTTTCCGGAAAAGAACGCATCAGGGGCTGTTTCAATATATTGATTCTGACTTTGGGATGCATTAAGTCCATTTCGGATTAATATGATTTTATTAATAGCGGATTCCCCATCAAAAAAGGGTTGATGTTCGTTCTTTTACGGATCGGTGATATTTTCGTCAAAACTTTTTTGCATCTAATGATGTCTTCTCTATGTTAACACAATAGAGGTGTATATGTACAAATTCAATCGATTTCGATTTGTGGTCATCTCGTTATTCTATTCAATCTCTCTGGCATTTTCAGCGCCACAGGATTCTACTGTTGAAGCTTTGGCATCTGTGGTCAAAGTAACAGGGCGGGTGGATCAAAAACGAGTGCCGCTGAACGATTCATTGATTTTCACGGTGCGGATCGAATGGAGCGGCGATATCGGAAGATATCAAATTAGTGAGTTAGAAGATCCAATCATTAATAATCTCGAAATTGTTGCAACTTCATCGGCGGATTACCGGATGGATCATCAGGGACAGGCAATCGCGGCAAAAACTTTCGAGTTCGTGCTCATACCCAAGACGATAGGAATGGCATACATCGAAGCTGTGATTGTTAAATATATTGACAACACAACCGGCGAAGGCCATCATCTGATGACGAACCGGATAGACGTCGAGGTGTTTGAGCCGATACTAAAATCCGGTCAGTCGTGGTTGTTGCTGTATCTGGTTGTTATTTTAGTTGCCGTGATCGTTATTGTGCTCGCTGCGTTATATTGGATGAAGCGGCGTCAGGCATTAAAACGGCAACGGGCTGAAGCTGTCCCGATTGTTTCCCTGGAGCAGGAATATTTATCTCAATTAAAGCAAGCGGTAGATCCTGACGATCCCAATCGTGAGGTCAGTGAGAGTTTTTTTGTGATCTCGAAAATATTTCGAAAATATCTGGCGCGTAAGTACGACTTTGCCGCCCTTGAGCAAACGACCGAAAGGATCATTCAAAAGCTGAAATCTTTTGATTTAGATGAAGAGTTGATAAATAATGCAAGCGAAATTTTGCATGTCTGTGATGTTGCGAAATTTGGCGGCAGTGAGGGCTATCAAGATCAGTTGGATCGGATTTACACGCTGGTGGAAATGATTTTTGAAAACAACCTTGTCAAAAACGGCGACACACATCCTGAGGTTAAATCATCGTCCTCATAACAGCGACTTGTTTGGCGATGAGTTTCATATCTTGTGATACCAATTCTGATAATTCTGTGAGGAGGAGTAATGAACGTTGATATTCAGGCGTTGAACGAGAAGATTAAAAAGGAAAGCGTTTTTGTTGACAAAATTACTAAAGAGGTGAGTAAAGTCATTGTCGGTCAAAAATATATGATTGAGCGACTATTAATTGGTTTGTTATCTAACGGGCATATCCATCTGGAAGGTGTGCCGGGATTGGCAAAGACCATGGCGGTGAAAACATTATCAGCGACAATACAGACCAATTTTCAGCGGATTCAGTTCACGCCGGATTTGCTGCCGGCAGATCTGATTGGTACATTGATCTACGATCAGAAATCCGGTGAATTTTCCACCAAAAAGGGACCGATTTTTTCCAACCTGATTCTTGCCGATGAGATCAACCGTTCTCCGGCAAAGGTTCAGTCCGCTTTGCTCGAGGCGATGCAGGAACGGCAGGTGACCATCGGAGAGACGACCTTTAAACTGGGCGATCCGTTTTTGGTTTTAGCCACCCAAAACCCGATTGAACAGGAAGGTACCTATCCGCTGCCAGAGGCGCAGATTGACCGATTTATGTTGAAGCTTTCGATTGGTTATCCGAGCAAGGACGAAGAGCTGGAAATCATGCGCCGCATGACGCAGCAGCAAATCCCTGAAGCCAAAGCCGTGGTCAAGCCGAAAGACATTGTGAAGGCGCGGAATGTGGTGAATGAAATTTATATTGACGAGAAGATCGAGCGCTATATTGTGGATATTGTTTTTGCCACTCGCCAACCAGATGAATACGGTTTGTCCGAGTTGACGGAATTAATCCAGTATGGCGCCTCGCCGCGAGCGTCGATTTATCTCAAAATGGCAGCCAAAGCCCATGCATTCTTACGCCACCGCGGTTATGTTACGCCCGAGGACGTGCGCTCGATCGGGATGGATGTGTTACGCCACCGGTTGATCGTCACTTATGAGGCAGAGGCGGAAGAGATCACTGCCGAAGATATTGTGCGTAAAATTTTAAACAAGATTGAAGTGCCCTGATCCTCGTTGAATTGAGTGTTTGAATTAAGAAATGAAATTATGATCCCAAAAGAGATATTAAAAAAAGTGAAGCGCATCGAAATCACATCACGGGGATTGGTCAATGATGTGTTTTCCGGGGAATACCACTCGGTTTTCAAAGGAAGGGGCATGGAATTTTCCGAGGTGCGGGAATACCAGCTTGGCGATGACATCCGAACCATCGACTGGAACGTTACTGCACGCGCTGGCCACCCTTACGTAAAGGTATTCGAGGAAGAACGAGAATTGACCGTGATGTTGCTGGTGGATGTGAGTTCATCGGGAAATTTTGGCACCTTCGAACGAATGAAGGGCGAAATTGCTATCGAAATTTGCGCCTTGCTGGCATTTTCCGCTATTAAAAATAATGACAAAGTCGGGCTGATTATTTTCACTGATCGAATCGAAAAATTCATCCCGCCCAAAAAGGGCAAATCGCATGTGTTGCGGGTACTGCGAGAATTGTTGTATCATAAACCGGAAGGCTCCCAGACCGATATCGCTGGCGCATTGGAGTATTTAAATCGGGTGACCAAAAGAAGGAGCGTTGTCTTTTTGGTTTCGGATTTTATCAATTTTGGTTATGAAAAAGCCCTGCAGATCGCTAACCAGCGACATGACATCGTCGCCATAACGGTCACAGATCCAAGGGAACTTGAAATGCCCAATGTCGGTTTTATTGAATTGGAAGATGCGGAAACTGGTGAGGTGATATTGGTGGATACCTCAGCCGCTGAGGTGCGTAGTCTGTATTCACAAAAATCAAGTCATGATGTGAAGAAAAGGGATAAGCTTTTTCATTCGATTGATATCGATCATATTGACATCCGGACCGACCAGCCTTACATCGAACCACTCATCCGATTTTTTCGAATGAGAGCGCGTCGGTTTCGGTAGAATTTATTCTGTATGATTTTTAAAATAATCGAAGAGATAACGCCCTATAATTATTTATTTAATTGTTTGTTACGCGATAATTCAGGTAATCGATCACAGGGTGAGTGAATATAAACCGCTGAAGCGGTTAAAAGAGCTGTTTTGAGATGATTATTTCACCACAATGAATTGTGGTGTTGTTTCAATGCCTCTTTGAACTAACACCATG
>DSAU01000449.1 GCA_011046315.1 bacterium | reverse complement strand
GTGTTGAGCTGCCGATCCGCCAGGTGTGCGGTTCCAGTAACGTCAAGCGCGTGTTCGACTGCCACCCGATCCGATTGTCGCAAGGACGAAAACGGACTCAAAAAGGGATAACGCCCCATCCACACAAATTCTGATACAGTAAACGGCAAATATCGTCCATCTGACTGGGGAACATAGCTGATCAATTTCGCCAGTTTCTTCTGACTCAGCTTTTCAATGGTTTCATTTTTGATAAATATTTTGCCTGAGTCAATCGGATAAATTCTTATCAGACATTTCAGCAAACTTGATTTCCCTGCGCCGTTAGGCCCGATAATGGAAATGTAGTCGTTACTAAAAACGTCGAGACTCAGTGAATCTAAAATTGTTTTATCCGACAACATCAGCGATAAATTTTCGATATGAATTAATGAGTTTTTCATAAATTGTCCCAATCAATTTCCGGGTGAATTAACCGCGCCAGCTTTTCCAACAGTAAAATGAAGCGAGGTCCCGGAACGGTAGAATAGCTTTCATTAATGATGAAAATTTTATCCCGCTCAATCGCGCTAATTCCTGAAAGGCTGCTCCAATCATTTTTAATTTTAGCCTCAGGCAAGTTGGTTGGGCTCAACCCAAAAATGAAGTCAAAAATAATGTCGGGATTTAAGCTAATAATCCCTTCAGCAGTTAATAACGGGTAGGCAATATTTTTTCCGGTCAAAACATTTCTGCCACCTGCAAATGCGATTAACTCTGAAAAGTAGGTTCCTTCGCCGGCGGCGTAAACATCGGCGAGCCTTCCGTTGCCGAGCGTTCTACTGATAGAGATCAATACCCGCGGCTTTGGCAGCTTACCGGTAGTCTGTTGAATCAGCTGTGTTCGATGTTTGATGTCAGAAATCAGTTGCTCGGTAGTGGTTTCCATCGAAAAGGCGTCTCCAATGGTTTGTATCGATGCAAGAATGTCGGAAACCGTTTTGTTATCCACCATCAGGTAGCGAAGTTTTAGTTCAGCGATATATCTTCTCACCTGGTCTTGTTCAGGCAACAGGATAACCAGGTCGGGACGCAACCTGATGATCGCCTCATAATTCGGGTCGAGGTAACCTCCCAGGCGCTGGATATGAGCAGCTGTTTCGGGATATTGACAAAAATCGGTGGCTCCGACAATCCGGTCGCCCAATCCCAGTTCAAATAAAATTTCGGTTGAACTGGGAGAAAGCGACACCACCCGATTGAATGAGGGGGGCGCCGCTGCGAAATTTGCCGGAAGCTCTTCCTGTTTGGCACAGAAGAAAAGAGCGCATAAAATAAAAACCAATAATCGGGATTTAAATTTTATTATTAATTTGAACATCAACATACAATCCACTGACAAATTACTGAAATTTCGGGACACGGCATTCCAGGCTTTTTCAAAATGTTTTTGACCCGTTGCCGGTGTTAATCCCCTTAATTTTCCACCCCTATTGTTAGTCTAAACTCCCTGCCGGGAAGCGGATAACCGTCATTTAAATAAACAGACTTGTTGAGCAAATTGAGCGCTTGCAGTATGATGGAGCAACCGACACTTGCTAAATCAAAATGATAACTCAGATTGCCATTGAGCAAATGATATTTCGGCAGTGAATTAGAATTATCTGCGGCGATATATCTTTTGCCAACCAGGCGAAGATTCAGGTTGGTTGAAAAACCGCCGAGACGAACGCCGGTTAAGATATCAAGCTTGTGTTCCGGTCGATAAATGAGCCAGTTTCCTTTGTCCGATGAACGATTCGTTTGGTCAGTTGCTTTCATCCAGGTGTGGAAAATTTTGACATCAGCGATGTTTCCTGGCAGGCTGTATTTAACGCCGGATTCAACACCGCTGATGAGAGCGGCGTTGGTGTTGAGCGGCATCCACACTCCGTCATTGTCTGGCGCCCAGCCAATCAGGTCATGGATATCATTCCTGAAATAGCTCATCTCTAATTGAAGCAAACCGGTTCCGTTTTTTTGTAACACAAATCCACCGTCAAAATTGGTGCTGGTTTCCGGCGCCAAATCAGGATTGCCCCGAGTCCAGCCGTCATCAGGCCAATATAAATCGTCGAATGACGGCGCCCGATAAGAAGTCCCCACATTACCGCGAATGGTTAGTGATAACTCATCACCGAGGTTTACAGACCATCCCAGCTTGGGCGATGTGTGAGAATTTACATCCGAGTAGCTATCCCAACGAATCGCCGGGATTAAAACCCAGCGTGTAGCTATGCCGGAAACGTTTGCAGAATGTCGAAACTCGACTTGTGCAAAAAGCCCCCGGGTGTTTCGCTGCTTCCGGTTGAATTTCGTGCTCTCCAATCTGTCCCGACGAAGCTCTGCTCCGGTAGTGATACTAATGGCGGCGTTGACTTGCCAGGCGGCGCGCAGATTTAGCCCAAACGCTCCGTTTTTATGAGTATCGTCAACCGGAACCCAGTCATCAGGATCAGTATAATTGAATTTAAAAATTTGATAATAAAATTGCTCCTGAATTCTCAACCGATCAAAAATTTGGTTCTCAGCAAAAATCGACGCCATCTTTTTGTCGTTTTTTGCTCTCGCATTGGGTGTGAGCATGGGCGCGCCTGTCCAGGGATTTAAGTTAACAGACCCGGCTACGCCTTTTTTGTTCTGCATGTCGTGATAGATCAACTGTAGCTTGTTTTTTTCATTAAAGTTGAGCCTGGCTTTAACAAAAAAATTGTTCGCCTTATAATCGTTGTTTTTACGAACGAGTTTTTCCGTGCTGGCAGGAGTTTGGTATTCGAAATTTCCCTCGCTTTGCAGGTGATTGAAGTTGATAAAATATGAAAAAAAACCAAATTGCTGTGCTCCGAAGACGTTAAAGTTTTGAGTCCCAAACGAAGCAAAGGTGGATTTGATGCCATAAGACATCCCTGAAGATGTTAGCGTTTCACGAGAAATAAGCTGAATCGCTCCGCCTACGGCGTCAGCTCCGGTCAATGCAGAGTGTCCACCGCGCACTACTTCCACTCGGTCCAGGGCGGACACGGGAAACGCATTCAAATCTACGCCGCCGCCCTGCGCCGTGTTCAGCCGCATTCCATCCAGCAACACCACCACCTGATTGGTATTGGCACCTCGAATCGAAGGGGAGAGCACGCCGGCAAAACCGTCATAATTTTTTAGATATAGCCCGGCAATTGATACCACGGCTTCGCCAGCAGTAAGGGCTGTTTGCTGTGAGAGTTGCTCAGCGGTTAAGACGTCAGCCGAAACTGTGACCTGAGATTGGCGATGCTCGGACATGGTCGCGGTGACGATCACCGGGTCAAACGGGATCGGCTTCGGTTCCAACCGGAAATCGAGACGGATATTTTCTTCGCCGATGGTTACGGTCTCAGATTTTGATGCATAGCCAATAACCCTCACGGTAATGGTTTGATTTCCGCCAGCCACTTTTTCAATAAAATAATAACCGTTGGACTGAGAGGCTGCGCC
>DSAU01000463.1 GCA_011046315.1 bacterium | reverse complement strand
TTACTGAAGCCGATTGTTATGGCTGTCATGGTCGTCAGGCGACTGAAAAAAATGTACTGGGCTATTCAGACGTACACCGAGACGCTGCCGATCCGCTGAAATGCTGGAATTGTCATCCGGCATCGGAATTGCATGGCGATGACGGCGTCACCTATAAGTCGATGTTTGAACCGGGAGCGGTTACTGCAGATTGTGAAAACTGTCATGCTTCACTGCCTCAGGCTCATGCATCTTACGATCCTCACAACGGAAAACTTCATTGCGATGCCTGCCACGCTCAAACCGTTATCTCGTGTTATAATTGTCACTTTGAAAGCCAGGTTGAAAGCCAGATCAAGCGCGCCAAACAGCCGATCCATGATTTTGTTATTCTTGTCAATCGCGAGAAGGATGGTAAAGTGGGAACTGCTTCCTTCCAGTCTTTGTCATATCAGGGCAATAGCTGGATGGCGATTGCGCCGTTTCATTCGCATTCAATTACCAAGCAGGGGCGTGAATGCACTGATTGTCACCAGAATTTTGGCGGAAATGTTGATGCCATTCAACAATATAACGCTAACGGTGAGATTAAATTTGCAAGCTGGAATGGTGGGGATAGCAGCTTGAGTTGGGTAAAGGGTGTGATTCCGTTTCCGGTAGATTATGAATCAGCTTTCAAATTGGATTTTTTAACTTACAACGGTAATACCAGCGATCCGCCTGGCGCTTCGAAAAATTGGTCTTACATTGGCAAAGATACCTGGGATGGCCATCAGCTATTTTTTGCCACAGCTTTAAACTCAACGCAAATGGCAAAATTGGGCATGGGCGAATCAACCGGAGAAAAGGTCTTCATGGGCGTTGGGAGTCCAACAGACACACCAGGAACCAGTTGCGCATCGTGTCATAATACATCATCATTTGCCTCACCGGTATACGAAAAATGGGAGGAAACTAAACATGCGCAAGCCCAGGATGGGATTGTATTTTTGCAATATGACTGTTTACCGTGCCATAATACCGGCTGGGATCTCAGCACTGACAATCGCGGCGCTGACGAATATGTGGTGCCGGATGCCAACGCGCCTTTCGGGTGGCGCGTCACTGATCAAGCCAACTGGGACCGGATGAAAAACGTCCAATGCGAAGCCTGTCATGGTCCGTTGGGAGATAGCATTGCAGGCTTGAGCAGCGATCATAATACTGAAGCTGGCAAGCCGGATCTGTCAGCGGACAACTGCGGCAGCTGCCACCAGGGAAGCCATCACCCAACTTATTCAGAATGGCAAAGCTCAAAACATGCTGTTTCAAAATTTACTTCGATCCCGGGCGGTACTTTTAATTGGATTGCATCCAATCCCGGATGCGCCGGCTGTCACACAGCTGAGGGGTTTTTGCAGTGGATTACCCAGGATCAATTAGAACCCAATGTTATTCCGCCCGGAGCGAGCGGAAATGACCTGACCTGCGCCGCCTGCCACGATCCGCACAGCCAGGAAAATCCGGGACAGTTGCGAATGTCAAAGTCGGAGCTCTGCCAGAAATGTCATAATCCTGAATATAATCCGGATTCTCCGGAACCGACCGGAAGCGAATTGCACCATACCACTGCTTACATGTTCGAAGGAAAGGGTGGCTATGAATATAATGGTTTCAACTATTCCAGCTCAGCCCACAGCTCTCGAATAAAGGATAAATGTGTCGCCTGTCACGTGTTTCAGACGCCATACATCGGCGAACCAGAGGAGATACCGGCTTATAGCGGTCATTCATTTGAGCCGCATTTAAAATCATGCGCCGAAGCCAACTGTCACCAAACTGAATTTGTGGTCGAGGACAGCAGCTTTGATTTTCGGGGTGTCCAGACTGAAATTGAACAGTTGTTAACTAAGCTGCAATCTCTGTTATCATCGGCATCTCCGGAAGATTCACTCAGCGATCGCTTTCTGCGGGCTAAATTCAATTATGATTTCGTTAAAGCTGATGGTAGCAAAGGGATACACAATTTTAAATACGCCAAATCCCTGCTGGAAACATCCATCCGTGACTACAGCCGATTGAGTGATGACTATGCCGGTTCTCAAATTTGTAGTTATTGCCATTCAACGATTTACAACAATTACATGAAAACCGGGCATCCGTATAAAATCATCAAAATTGCAGGCTCGGCGCCGACGTTTCCCGATGGCACTTCGCCGGGTGTTCCTGATCCGCCGGCGGATAAGACCTGGGACGATATTTCATACCTGATTGGCGGTTTCGGCTGGAAAGCCAGATTTATGGATGAAGAAGGTTACATTTTGACCGGAACTTCGGATCGCCAATACAATCTCGCCAATTCTTTGCTGGGGGTTGATGCCGGTTGGACTGGTTACGATGCTGCAACCGCGCCGCGTAAGCCCTACACTTGTGGTAGTTGCCATACTACCGGTTGGGTCGCCTCCGACTCTGCTGGCGCTCATCAGGACGATCTGCCAGGAATCTACGGCACCTGGTCCGAGCCCGGAGTGCGCTGCGAAGCCTGTCATGGGGCGAGCGCTGATCATGTTAGCAGCCCGTTCAGTGTGAAACCCGCATCCGTTGAACGATGCGGTAAATGTCATGCACGGGGTGATGTGAACTTGATCGATGCGTCTGGTGGATTAATTAAGCATCACGAACAATACGAAGATCTGCTGGCGTCGCCCCATAAAACTTTAGGCTGCACCGATTGTCATGATCCACATCTAAGCACAAAATATGGTCTCGGCGGTTACAAAGGGACTGATGCCTCATGCAACAAATGCCATGGCGCGGTCGAGATTAAACTGGCATCTAAAGCGAATTTCGAATGTTATGATTGTCACATGCCTTTTGCAGCCAAATCAGCAGTATCGATAACCATTGAGCACGCTGGGGGTACTGTGCCCGTCGGTGATATTCGCACTCATATCAATCGCATTAATTCAGATCCGACCTGGAAGATGTTCACCGATGATGGCAATTATGTCCGTACTGACGCGGCTGGCAAAGCGTATATTACTCTGGATTATGCGTGTCTAAGTTGCCACACCAACAGAGATATCAACTGGGCAGCCGAAAATGCGCTGGCGATTCATCAAACCGGAACCGGTGTGGAATTGGCTGAATCGAAAATTATTGTTCCTGCAGAATATGCGCTGCATCAAAATTATCCCAACCCATTCAATCCGGAAACGACGATCTCATTTGATATCAAGCAATCTGGAAAAGTGGTGTTGAAGATTTTTAATACGATGGGGCAGGAGCTGTTCACCCTGCTGAATCAAAATATGCCAGCCGGAACACATCGATTGACTTTTTCGGCTGATAATCTGGCATCAGGCATATACATTTATACTCTTAGTGCAAATGAATATCATTCGAGTAGAAAAATGATATTTATCAGGTGAGTGGGCTGCAAAGCTCTAATAGTCTTGTTCTTTGAGATAAGAACCCCCATAAATCCTACTTGGGGAAGCCATCCGAGCGTCGAGCGGGGTAACCTGTTTGTC
>DSAU01000582.1 GCA_011046315.1 bacterium | reverse complement strand
TGCAGGGATTTCTACCTTTGTTGCTTTTGATCAATTCCTCAAACCCGCGGCTCTCAATGCTTTGGGAAAAAAATTTTCTTTTGCCCGTGGCGAGCGCGGCAACCTGCGCCGTGAGACGATCAATCAAAATATGTTTGTTCATCCTTATGCCTTTCAAACGAATCGTTTCAGTTGCTATTTTGCAAATCATTAGGATGGGTTTGATTTTCCACTCCCTCTCCCGCAGCGGGCTTGCCGGCAAAGAAGGCCAACACGAATAATCCCGCAAAAATGAGTCCGCCCAATAGATTGAGCGTCACGGTCTTCACCGTACCACCGGCGAACATCACCTGCTGGATATTGGTCAGCAGATTGCCGGCAATCATGGCCGCGGCGGTGAACAGCAGGATGTGGCGTCTCTCCAGCGGCTTGAAGACCACCCAAACCAGCAGCGCCGCCCAGCCCAATTCCAAGGCAATGGCGGAAATGATGATCTGTTTCTCCTCCCCGCCAATCTGCGCATCGAAAAATTGTCCGAACAGCCCGATGCCGTAGGAAGCATTGATGAGCACACCCACCAGCGCCATTCCAGTCACGATGGCTTTTTCCATCTTTATGCTTTTCATGATCTTGCCTCCCTGTTTTTCGTCATTAGATGCGCCTTTGAAAAAAACAATTCCCTGTCAAACCAGATAATGAGCGCGGCAAAGACAGCGACCACCGCGGTTTCGATGCATTTTGTGGACTGGGTAACGTTGAACATCTCATTGGTGAGGTTGACAATGAGATGAAACAGAATGGCGGCTAAAATGCTTTTATTGTTTTTCATCCAGATCCAACTGATCACCACCCCCATGGGCAGAATGGCGGCGAAAAAGTTCACGGCATACCAGATATTTTGATGAAAAATTTCATACTGATAGGTATTTTTGACAAAGATCAGCGGAAAGTGCCACAGTGCCCAAAGAACACTGAACAGAATCGAAGCCTTGAAAAAGGTATGGCGGCTCAACAGGCTGTCAAAGGCATAGCCCCGCCAGCCCAGCTCTTCCAGACTGGCGGCAACCAATAGCAGCAACAGCGACGGCACGGCGCCCACGGAAAAGGAAAAGTCCTCGGCGATTTGAAACTGGTCGGTGGATCCGCCGAATGGCAGTGAAATGACAATCGCCAGCAGAATCGCCGCCGGCATGATCAAAAAGAAAACCGGCAACGTCCCGGGCTGGATTCTTTTGAGATTGACCAGCCGATCGACAAAGTCCTTTTTCAATGCAGTGTTTTTGGACGTCAGAATCATCACCAGCGACGTGATAAAAGGCGTCATCAGTCCCAGCAGCAGCAATAGTAAATAGGCGCCGCTTTCGTCCCGATAACTCAAATAAGCACCGATGAACCAGAACAGATAGGTGCCCAAAAATACTACGGCGTAATAGGTTAGCGGTTTATAGCGGTAATTAGGATTCATTATTCCTTCCTCCTGTTTGGTTATAACTTGAATTAATTTGTTCTTTGGATCACTAATTCATTGTTCAATTTTGGCTGGTTCGGATTACGACTTTTGCGAGACCATTTTCCATGTCCGCTATTAATGATGTAGAGTGATCTATCACTCCAACATCTGTATTGATTTGAAAAGCGATGGCAATACCGTGTTCGGGATAGTAGCGAAGGCTGGAACAGTAACCCGGTATCCAACCGCCGTGCCCCAGAGTCGGTCCAAAAGGCCCTTTTTTCCGAATGGCCACTGCGATACCATACCGATTATCGGGATCGTCCTGACTTATCGGCACAGATTTTAACAAATGCTCCAGATAATTTCCTGCCAGAGCCCGTCCCTCATACAGCACTTTTGCCCACAGCACCAGATCTCTGGGATTGCTGACAAATCCGCCACCGGTCCATTCGATGCCTGGGTGCCATGCCATAACGCCCGGACGAATAGTTGTTTTGGCGGGCATGCCAAAGGCATTATCCGCTGCCATATAGCCGGCAGCAAGGCCAGGCAGTTGCAGACGATCCGAAGGCGTGGTTAACGTAAGCTGCAACGGTCTCAAAAAACGCTGCCTGACCTGCTCATAATAATCACCTCCGGTAACCGCTTCGATGATCAATCCGACCAGGATATAGCCGGTGTCGCTGTAATGCCAGCCCTGACCCGGCTTGAATAACGGCAGTTGATCCAACACAAAAGCGATCAGACTTTCCGGCGGCAGGGGGTTAACGTCAGAATTCCAGTTTTTTGCAAATGCGTTTTTAAATCCGTCCGCTTCGACATGATTGGGAATACCGGCGCTATGCGTTAAAAGCTGCCGCAGTGTGATCTCGTCGTGATTGGGCAAGCGGGAAAACCAGGGGCGTTCCGCGAGCCATTTCGGGATGGGATCATCGAGCTGTAATTTTCCTTCCTGCACCAATGCCAAAACCAGAGCGCCCGCAAAAGTTTTGCCGATGCTCGCCGCCAGCATGCGCGATTGTGGTGTCATTGGAATATTCAATTCAACATCGGCCAAACCGGTTGCGACGGTTTCAACGGTGCCGTCAGGTAAAATATAAGCGGCCGTGGCGCCGGGGAATTTATATTCGTGGCGCAGGGAATCGAGCACGGCCTGAACGCATATTTTCATCTGCGATGCTTTACAAAGCGAAACCTGAGAAATCAGGTTTACCGGTAACAAGAATAACAAAACAATGGATAAAAACGGTTTTCGAAGCTGTATTTTCATTTTTTCCCTTGAAATTACGCTTTATTTAAAACATCCAATCTAACCAGGTTATAATATTGATAAGCCGGCTCTGCTTTTTATGCTTACCATCCTATGCCCACGGACAAAATGGTCAATTCCAGATTTATCCCTCGATCTGGTCCCATGCCATAACCCAACTCGAGTGCAGATACCTGTGCGTGAGCGCCAGAAAAGCGCAATGGCGCCAGACGGAATCCAGCCACCCAGACTGGCGACGCGGGACGTTGTCCGGTTTCTGATAAAATTTCTGTGCGCTGACCCCAAAAAAGATTAAAGGTTGCCAAAACCGCCGGCTGCCAGCGTCCATCAAGCTGGTATCCAAACGCCAACCTGGCGTTAACGGCATTTCCGTTTGCCCACAATATGCCGGCATCCACCTGAGCGATAAAATGTATCCCAACGATGAACTGACTGCCAGCGCTGAATCCCAGACCACCCATGGTAATTCGATCGGTAGTGTAAAATAAAATATATCACTAGTTTTTTTCTTTTAACTATAAAAATAATAAGAAAAAAGCTTGGAAAATAAGTTTACCCCCTTTAAATTAGAAAAAAACGATACGAATTGGGGGGTAAACCAATGTATTTTTCCAGACAATATATATAGTGTATAACGAATTCATCACCTGTTCGCCTATGATTTAAACTCGAACTTAATAAATGCAATTATACTTACCAAAACTACAAAACTTGCTAAATAAACCGCTCCGAGGCGAATCAGGTGAATGAACAGGTTAGCCCATTAATTTTACGTTGAGAATGAATATCACTTAAT
>DSAU01000512.1 GCA_011046315.1 bacterium | reverse complement strand
TTTTTTCAAAGTCCCAACTCCTTGTCAATACGTTGCATCGCCCTTAACGCGATAGCCAAGAAAGATTCCAATGAAAGTCCGAAATCTTCACAGGTCAGAATTTGTTCACGGTTAGCGCCAGCGGCAAATCGCTTTTCCTTGAACCGCCGAAGGATAAAATCCGAATCCAATGATTTTAATTTTTTATCCGGATGCATCAATGCCGCGGCAACGATTAATCCTGTCACCGGATCAGCCGCATAAATGGCTTTACCGATTAGTTGGTTGCGTGGCGCCTTATCATTATGGCATTTAATCGCTTTAATTATTTCCGGATCGAGAGAATAAGGCTTGAGCAAATCTTCGGTCACCAACGTGTGACGATCAGGATCATTGGCTGTCTCTTCATAATCCAAATCGTGCAGCAAGCCTGCCAATCCCCATTTTTCAATATCATCATTAAAATATTCTGCCAGTTCTCGCATCACGGCTTCGACTGCCAACACATGTTTAAACAAATTGCGATTGGAAAAGCTTGACTTAGCCAACTCATAAGCTGTTGCTCGATCCATCAGGAACCCTCATTAAAAATAGTTACCGGTCCAGGCAATGTAGGCTAATATAAAGAAAATTGCCGCCGGACAGATAAAGCGGATTAAAAACATCCATACTTTTTTAAGATAAAAAACATTGCCCTCACGTTCAATTTCCCTGGAAACAGCGCGGACGCCCCATTTATAACCGGCGAAAACCGCAATGAACAAAGCGCCAATTGACAGCGAATAATTACCAAACAGGGCGTTCATCATATCCAGAAATCCGAAATTCTCTGATACGAATGTAGTAAAAAACCGGTTTGCCCCCAACGACATCGCCGAAGGGACACCAACCACGAAAGCTATCAGCGCCATGAAAACTACGGCTTTTTTGCGCTTCCAACGGTGTTCATCTACAAAATAAGCTACTGGGACTTCCAGCAAGGAGATCGTCGACGTTAGCGCCGCCACCGAGAGCAGGATAAAAATACCGGCGCCAAAAACAATCCCACCGGGCATCTTTGCAAAAATTGACGGCAGCACGATAAAAACCAATCCCGGTCCTCCGGCTGGATTCATGCCCATTGCAAATAATGCCGGAAACATAACCAAACCGGCTAAAACAGCGACCATCGTATCAAACACGGCAACATAGGACGCGGATGTAAACAGGTTGTCGCGTTTGGAAATGTAACTGCCATAAGTGATCATCGTTCCCATACCCAGACTGAGCGAAAACAGCGCCTGTCCCAGCGCTCTGGCAAAAGTGGCAAATGTCAGTTTGGTAAAATCCGGTTTCAGGTAAAAACTCAAGCCTGCCTCTGCCCCTTTTAACGTAATCGAACGTAACGCCAATATCACCAGTAACGCCAACAAAATTGGCATTAATATTTTCGACCACCGCTCAATGCCAGCAGAAACGCCACCCATGACCACAACTGCTGTGATTAGAATAAAAATAAATAGATATATTGTCGGCTGCCAACTGTTCTGGGTAAAATTGCTGAAAATTTGTTGAGTATGAAGTTGGCTGATTTTTTTTTCTTGATAGGAAACAAACTTATCCGAGTTGATGAAGCCAGCAAACCTTAGCTCCAATTCAGCTTGCGACAGCTTATCTTGTTCGGTATCCGCGATCATATTGTTTTCAGCGAGGATTTCGATTTGACTTTCAGGTTTCGCCAAACAATTTTCCCATAACTGCTTGCCCTGATCTTCAGAATAGTAGATATAGTTCGGCTGCGTGATCGACTTAAAAGCGTATTGCATAGTCCACCCGGCGATAACACTGTAAAAGGAAAGAATACAAATTCCAGTGATGACACCCAGCCCACCGACTATTCTCCACCAGCTTTGAGGAAACAGATATTTGATTGCTCCGACAGGATTTTTTTCGGTACGCCTGCCGATGGCGAGCTCCGCAATCATTACCGGTAACCCGATCAAGAGAACAAACATAATATAAATAAACACAAATACAGCACCGCCGTTTTCTCCGGCAACATAAGGAAATCGCCAAATATTTCCTAACCCGATCGCCGAACCCGCCGCCGCCAGGATGAACCCCATTTTTGAGCCCCAATTACCTCGGGAATTTATGGTTTCAGCCACAGACTCCTCCTCGAATTTGATACGCAGATGTTTCTCACTAAATGAAATTTTTCCGAATTGCTGTTTATTTTAGCAATACAGCCTGATTAATCTAAAACCGGATTATTTCCGGAATCGAACTGGTAATCCAGGCGATTTAAAACCAATGACAAAATCTCAATCGAACCGCGAGCTGTTCATTGGTCGCAACTGGCTCGATATGAATTGATTTCACAATTGGGCTCTCATCAAAATCTGACAGGTGCGCATCTACATACGCATCGGCAACACTGAACAGAATTGTTCCAACCAACCACCAGACGGAAAGGTTGCGATTGTTGATGTAAAAATTTTTCTCCCAATCGGTTTGGCTTCGCACCACTTTTTGATTCAGGTAGATTGAATTTGCCAACAATCCGGTCTCTGCACAAAAAATCAGCGCTGCTTTGAGTTTTTTATTATTATACAACTGTCCCAATCCCGGAAATAACAACGAGCGAACCATCGCGCCGGTCGGTGATTTCGGGGTTGTTTTGATTGAATCGCTTGAACCGTTTTCGATTGCTAACCAATCTGATGTACTATCGTTCACCGTCGTCTGCCCGCTAATGCGCCATGGGAAAAAAACACCGATGATGATCAGAAAACAAAAAATAGCAACTCTATTCATTTAAATACTTACAATTTTATACTTTTTTTCAACGTCCGCGTCGATTCCGTTAATATACTGGCGGTAATAATATTTGTAAAACAATTCCATGATCTTTCTTTCATCAGCGTTGGCGGCGCCGCGCTTCATAATATCGACCAGTTGTTGTATATCATAGGCGCGCATAAAGATCAAATCCTGTTCAATTAACAAATGGCTGTTATCTTCTTCCTCTTTAGCCAAAATTTGAATTAACCGATCCAATTTGATTTTTTTAAACGCTGAGAACAAATCCGGGTCAAGCTGTGCTCCCACTGTACTTTCCATACTATCCATCACAATTTCAAATTCCATCCGGTCCCGATAAGGACGCCGGGAAGTCATGGCGTCGAACACATCGACAATGCTCAAGATTCTCGCTTCCAGCGGAATCTGCTTTGCGGTCAAGCCTTCGGGATAACCAGTTCCGTTGAGTTTTTCATGGTGTGCGCCGGCGATTTGAGGCAGCTCTTTAAAATCTCGGCTGAAGTTAATGTTCTCCAAAATACTCTTTGTAATGGCCGGGTGTTCTTGAATTTTACAATACTCCTCGATGGTGAGGCTACCCTCTTTATAGAGCACACCTTCTCGGATAGCGATTTTACCATAATCGTGCAGCAACGCTGCATAGCGCAACAGCTCCCGCCGTTTCATGGGAAAATTAATAATGTCCGCAATCTCGAGCGAATATTCAGCAATGCGCTTGGAG
>DSAU01000332.1 GCA_011046315.1 bacterium | reverse complement strand
TTTAATATATCCGGATTGGCTTGGATTTGCCGGATTGCTGACATTAAAGGAAAACAGGTATATGCTGCCGCCGCAAGCAATGTATGCATGATTCCCATCAACATCAACTTTCAGGGGATATTTCAGATTGGTGTTCGCCTGGCATTGAGCAAATCAGGCCAGGGTAGGATTTAATGGATTTGTGATATTCAATATCTGCAGCCCAAAGCTCGGCTTTGAAACGGCAAAATAGGCGTAATTTCCCTGAACAGCAATGTCCTCCGGTCGAGGGACATAGGTGTCCGTTTTTTTAATCGGATTTGAAGGAACCGAAACATCGATAACGTGCACCCTTTCCATATTTCCATCAACTACAAAAGCATAATTGCCGGATACGGCGACATCTTTGAATTCTGTAATCGCTTTGTAGGAGCCAACAACTAGCGGATTAAAGGGATTGGAAATATCAATTATTTTCAAGCCTTCCGTCCCGGTAGCGGCGTAAACATAGTCGCCTGTCAAAAAGAGTCCGGCGCGGACAATGAATCCCTTACTGGTAGGAAGCCCTGTCATATTTGCCGCAATAACAGGATTAAGCGGATCCGAAACATCGATGACCTGAAAGCACGTGTCGCTGTTGACATAGCAATACAAATAGTTTCCCGAGATAGCAAAGTCGATTCCTTGGCCCTGCAGCAGCAAAGTGGAAATTTGCCTGAATTCCGTTCCGTTGATTTCCAGGATGGTTAAATAATCGCCCTGCGCCAGATAAGCGTAATTTCCCTGCACAACAGCGCATTGGGTTTGACCGCCGATGTGAGCGGCATGCTCGATGGAATAATCTTCCAGTTGAGAATAACTAATTGCAGGAGTGAGCAAAAGAACCAAAACTACTGCGACAGCCGAAATCCCCCTGCACAACAACAAATTTTTTGAATTCATTTTACTATCCTTTCAGCAATGGTACTTTTCTGTAACTCTAACAGAGTTTAATTATTTAGTGTCTTATTTTGTACCATTTTGATTTAAAAGATATATTTCAAATTTTTTGATAAATTGACAAGTGTTTCATGGCATCCTCCTTGAAAAACAAATTTCATTGGATTTTAAAAACTTTCAGATTTTGGAAATCTGAAATTGTAAGTGATCACAGGCTAAATATAGTTAAACCGAAACTCCGGAGTTAATCCGTAAGGATTTTATTTTTCACCCCGAACATAAAAGGCTCACGCCTTAACTCCATATATCCCAGTGATCGGTTACCTGAAATTCTATTTAAATTATCAATTGATAATTGCCAATTTAAAACTACTGCAACAGCACCATCTTGCGCACCGCCACAAAACTCTGTCCTGAGCCAGTCGAAGGATGCTTCATGCGGACGCGGTAGAAATAGACGCCGGTTGCCAGATTGCCCGCATTAAAACTGACCGGATATAATCCCGGTTGGAAAATCAGCTCTATCGAACATTTCAGTTGTCTGCTGTCTTGTTGTTCGCCTCATACGCATGAAGAAGCTAAACTCCGGCGCCGGCTCATACGCTCCTTCTAATAACGTCACGATTACGAACCCCTGAACCGGCCGCTATTTTTGTCGTCGCAGCGAAACCGGGGCCAGGGTGAGCTGGCATAACCGTGACTGCCAATCAACACTGCGGTAAACTGTCCGCTATAATTTTCGCCATAGCCCATCCCTCCGATCAGGAGTGTGCCGTCCGTTAAAATAGCCGGTGACGACCAATTGACACCGTTGGCAACCTCATGTTTCCATGCCAACGTGCCGTCCGGCTGTAGGGCATAAAGATAACCGCTTTCCGCGCCGAAGTAAATCATGCCGTCGTCGCCAATGGACGGCGTGCTGTAACTGTCATCGCCGGTGATGTGCACGCCTTCGAGGACGTAATGCCATTGTTTGTGTCCCGAAGGAGAAAGTGCGATCAAACGCGCGTTGCGATCCGCACCGCCAGCCTTGGTGGTCATATACAGTGTTCCGTCTTGCCCGATGGTGATCGACGCCCGCACGTAACGGTCGTCTTCAATCCGGTATTTCCATTCCAGGGCGCCGTCTTCATTGATGGCATATACATAGGCGCCAGCGCTGTAACTTTCGGAAGGAATGTATATCATTCCATCCGCAGCCAGCGTCGGATCGGCAAATGACAACTCATGATCATGAGCAAATCCGAATGTCCATTTCACCGAGCCGTCGGCGCGGATGGCATAGAGGCTGTCCTGACCGATGACCACATAGATCACGCCGTCGCGGCCTATAACCGGCGAGGCGATGCATTCTTTTGTGGGATTACTCCGGCGTGGGACATGCCATAGCCGGTTTCCGTTCGCTGCATCCAGCGCATACAATCCATCAGCGCCGACATAGACGGTGCCATCGGTTCCGATCGCGGGTGTTCGTTGTCCCATGTCCCGTTTCACAAACCCGGGAAAAGAAAAATCATGGAATGTCCACAACAGCGCGCCGTCCGGCGAGAAAGCGTACACCGTATAGGTGCGATCCATGATAAAAATATTTCCGTTCAAGCCGATAGCCGGAGAAAATAAAGCCTCGCCGATAGAACGCGACCATTTTAAGGTTCCGTCGGGATTCAGGGCATACAGAATGCCGGGCGACCACCCTTGATCGAGCGTATAAAGTCCGCTGCCGAAATATATTGCGCCGTCGTCGCCGACCGCCGCAGATGAATAATAGACTGAATGCGGCGTGGAAAACCGCCAGAGAATTCGGCGATCGGCTGTCGCCTGTAATTCATGGTCACTATCCATTACAACGCTACCTTCCGCTGGGATGGCTTGTTCGTCCAGGGTAACAGTGAGATCGAAAAAATCAGGCAGGGCGCGGTAACCGTAATTGACGCTACAGTCTGGTGCATATTGATATGATCCGCTGGGAGGAAATCCCTCGACGGCTTCCTCCATAAAGACGGTCAATGTGTACTCGGTATCGGGTTCCGGTTCAACCGGTTTTTTATTTGAACAGCCTGATACCAATAAGCCGACGCCCACTAAAATCAACATGAGCCTCGAAACAACTTCTTCCCTACACATGCCATCATCCTCCTTCCTAATAAAAACAGAAGACTATCCCTTGTTGAAACGCATTCGTCTTCCGCCATGCTATAAAGCCACTCATCTGGCTGCATCACAATTTTATCTGTTCAAAATTTTTAAAAATCAAAAAAGAACAGCTATTGAACAGCTCAGACAACAGATGATGTTTCATAATCCCGGGTATTAACTATTTTTAACTTGATTCCAGATTAACGGATAAGAAATTAATGTTGAATCTTAATTTAACAAGTATTTAAATTTACGTTGTTTTTTTGTTTTGATTGACGTCAACATTTTCTTTTAGCTTATCTGTTAATTTGGGTTGATGAAACATAATTCGTAACAGTTCACCTGTCATTCCGGCTGGAGCGAAGCGGAATGCCGGAATCTCAATAATAGAACTTTTAAATATTAATTTGCACATATATTCAGGAGATTCCGGCTAAAAACATGCCGGAAT
>DSAU01000347.1 GCA_011046315.1 bacterium | reverse complement strand
TCAACTGGGCTGGAATCCAAAACATAATTTCGACCAGGCAATGGCGTTGACAATTAAATGGTACCTTAAAAATCGACGCTGGTGGGAAAAAATCAAGAGCGGAGAATATCTGGAATACTATAAAAATCACTATCAATTGGCAGAGTAAACAATTTTAGCTAATGATATTAGTCAAAACCTTTGGAAAGGACAGCTCTGCACACGGCGCATCGCAAACATCCTCGAACACAAATCTGCGGAAGGAATTGCGGCTATCAATCCGATTGAGTCAATACTAATTGTTATTCAAAACAAACTGAACCGCTTCTAAAATATGGAGTCTCTATGGGATTAGTTGAAAAGATGAACCAAAAAAGCGCCAGGATCGGAATTATTGGCTTGGGGTATGTTGGACTGCCTCTGGCGATCGAATACGTTTTAAAAGGATTTACAGTAGTCGGAATCGATCTAGATCTCCGTAAAAAAAAAATGATTGATAATGGAAAAAATTACATTGATGACATCACACCGGATAAATGGCAAGCGGCGATCAAGAGCAAACGTTTTACCGCATCCACCAATTATGACGCCATTCCCGAACTGGACATCATTTATATTTGCGTGCCCACACCGTTTACGGTGAATAAAGAACCGGATGTTTCTTTCATCATCGATTCGACCAAAAGTATCGCCAAAAGGCTGCGAAACGATCAACTGATAATTTTAAAAAGCACTACTTTTCCGGAAACCACTGAAAAGGTCGTACAACCGATTTTAGAGGAAACCGGATTGCAGGCAGGGAAAGATTTTTATCTGGCGTTCTCTCCGGAGAGGATTGATCCCGGGAATAAACAGTTTACCACTGAAAACACACCGATTGTGGTCGGCGGCGTCACGCCAAAATGCACCGAACTGGCAGCTAAAGCCATCGCTTTGGTCGTTAACAAAGTGCATAAAGTTTCCAATCCGCGAGTTGCCGAAATGGAAAAATTGTTGGAAAATATTTTCCGCAGCGTAAACATTGCACTGGTCAATGAGATGGCAAAGCTCTGCGATCGTATGGGCGGAATGGATATCTGGGAAGTTGTCGAGGCAGCCGCTACCAAGCCATTCGGATTTATGCCCTTTTTTCCGGGACCAGGAATTGGAGGACATTGCATTTTAGTCGACCCCTACTACCTGTCATGGAAAGCGCGTGAATATGATTTTCACACAAAATTTATCGAACTGGCTGCAGAAACAAACGAGGACATGCCTTATTACGTCCTCGGAAATATCCGCCGCGCCCTGGGCAATGTGAATTCATCCATTCAAAAAGGTAAGGTGCTCTTTCTTGGGGTGGCTTTTAAAAAGGACGTTGACGACACCCGCAACAGCCCGGCGATTAAAATCATGGAACTGCTGCTCCAGAGAGGCGTTAACCAACTCAATTACAATGACCCGTATGTCCCAAAAATCAAGGTTGGGAAAAACATTTTCCAGTCGTTGCCGCTCACTGAAGAGGTGCTCAGGCAGCATGATGTGGTGGTCATTACCGCGGATCATTCAGACTATGACGCTCAATTTATTGTCGAACATTCAAAGTCGGTTGTTGATACCCGAAATTTAACTAAAGACATCACTAAAGATTTGTATAAGATAGTTAAACTGGGCTCGGGCAAAGGTTTTTATGCAAACATTTTCAATTCGAACGGATAATTTTTATATAACATGCGCCAATGCATCCATCGGAGTATTGGCGCTGTTAGCCACGGCTTTTCAGAGATGAAAGGTAACTGTTTTGCAATCACTCCTGCGAATGCAGAAGTCTCCATTTTCAATGGGAAAAAGTCGTTGTGCAAAACAATTTGCTATTTTGGATTCACAATTATATCAATACCTGAAGATGCCTGCATGCGCAGCCATGAGCGCCTTTGCATTTCTAATGTCATCCTTACATCTGCAGGAATGACAGCCTGATGCTGAATAGCAACCTTGAATGATATCTAACATATTTACAAACAATGCCCAAACCAATAGAAAAAATTCTGCTTTTTTGCAGCGACTTCGTCGCGATAAACCTGACTTATATCTTTTGGATAAAGATCCGTCAATGGTGCGGTTTTTATTATGAAAGCGAATTGTTGTTGAACATCCCGTTGATGTTCATTTTATATTTTTATTGGGTGATTCTGTTCGCGTTTTTCGGGCTTTACAAATCATGGTACGCCCAATCGCGCTTTGATGAGTTTGTTGTGATACTGAAAACCGTCTCAATCGGCGTGATTCTCATTTTTATACTCACCTTTGACTATTCGGTGGACATTAAAAATCCACCGTCTTTAAGCCGAATTATTATTATATCATATTGGCTGATGCTGCTGTTTTTTGTTGGTCTGGGGCGAATATCATTGAGAACGCTGCAGCGAAAACTATTAGAGCGCGGTATCGGTCGACGCAATACCATTATTCTCGGCTGGAATGAAAAAGCACAGGAGCTTTATGATAAATTAAAGACAGCGCCGGCGCTGGGATACCAGCTTATCGGATTTATCAGCAATTCGCGCGACAACCTGAATAAAAAACATGCCGACAGCTCGGTTATCGGTACGCTGAAGGAAATTCCCGGAATTGTTAAATTGAACAACGTGGAAGTGATCATCATTGCTGTAAATGTTCGTTCACCCAAACAGATTATCAACATTATCTCTCGATGCAGCGATTTACCGGTGAGTTTGAAAATCGTTCCTGATTTATATGACATTGTAATGGGCTACGGCAGAACCAACCAGATTTACGGAATGCCGCTGATTGAAATCATGCCCAATTTAATGCCCGAGTGGGAGCGCCAGGCAAAACGCATCATGGACGTCGGGGTATCGCTGGTGGTGTTGATTGGTTTTCTTCCCATTTGGCTGCTGGTTTCAATCGCCATTAAATTAGAATCGTCGGGACCAGTATTATTCAAACAAAAACGAGTGGGACTGGGCGGTAAAATTTTCACCATTTATAAGTTCCGCTCAATGGTGCAACACGCCGAGAAGGAAACCGGGCCGGTATGGGCAACCGAAAAAGACCCCAGAGTAACTTTTGTGGGTAGAATTATTCGAAATTTAAGGATCGATGAGATCCCCCAGTTTATCAACATTCTGTTCAACGATATGAGTTTGGTGGGACCGCGCCCGGAACGGCCATATTTTGTGAATCGTTTAAAAAATGAAATTCCGCTCTACTCGCGTCGCCATCGGATGAAACCCGGCATCACCGGTTGGGCGCAGATTAAAGGCGGCTATGATACTACGCTTAAAAATGTCAAAAAAAAATTGGAGTACGACCTGTTCTATCTGGAAAACATGTCGCTGCGGATGGATTTAAAAATCATTTTTCGCACCTTATACACAGTGATCGCCGGTAAAGGTCAATAATCCGTCCTCATTCATGCGCTGTCCGCAGCGCGCTTTTGCCCAAAGTTTTCCGATAGACTTTGGATAAGGAATCTGTTATGTTAGATATCAAATTTATTCGGAATAATCCGCAACAGGTAAAACTGGCAAT
>DSAU01000104.1 GCA_011046315.1 bacterium | reverse complement strand
TGGGTATGTTTCGGATTGTCTCAGAATCGAGCGTTGCTGCTGGTGTTCGTAGAATTGAAGCCATCACTGGCGAGGAGGCTTATCTGCGCGTCAATCATGAGTGTGAGCAACTGCGCACACTTGCCGAAACCTTGAAGGCGCCGGAAGATGATGTCGTGTCTCGGGTGTTAACTTTAATGGAAGAAAAAGAGAAACTGGAGAAACAATTACAACAGGCCAGTATGCGCTCATCAGCTCAGCATGTGGACGCCTGGATAGCAAATGCCCGACAGTTGGATGGTTTCAAACTTGTGGTGGCTTCTGTCCAATCGGCATCGGTCGATGAATTGAAACAAACCGGAGATGTGCTGCGAGAAAAAATTAAATCCGGAGTCGCTGTTTTGGGTGCAGTGCTGGGCGATAAATTAAATTTTCTCTGCGTGATAACCGACGATCTAATTCGAGAGAAAAAATTGAAAGCCGGAGATATTGTCAAACAAGTGGCAGCGATAGCCGGCGGAAGTGGCGGCGGCAGACCGCACATGGCGTTAGCCGGGGCAAAGGAAGTTGACAAACTGGATCAAGCTTTAGCAAGTACTGAACAGATTATTTTGACACAACTCAACAACGGATAACCACATGACAACCTGGGAAAAATTACTCAACATCAAAAATGAACGCGGGGCAGGTTATTTTATTTTGATCGATCCGGACAAACAACCATTGGAACAAAGTTTGAAACTGGCGACACAGGCGGAGCGCGAGGGCGCTGACGCTGTTTTTATCGGCGGCAGCCTGCTTTCCCTTCCGGTGTTTAATGAATTGATCCGGCAATTAAAAACAGTGGTTAAAATTCCGGTTATCATTTTCCCGGGCGGGGTACAGCAGGTGTCGCCCGACGCCGATGCGATTCTTTTCATGTCGGTTATTAGCGGTCGTAACGCCGATCTTTTAATCGGACAGCATGTCATGGCGGCGCCAATTGTGAAGATGACCGGGCTGGAAGCAATTTCCACCGGCTACATGCTGATTGATTCTGGCAAAGTGACCTCGGCTGAATTTATGAGCAACACTAAACCCATACCCAGGGATAAAACTGACATCGCGATTGCGCATGGTCTGGCGGCGGAATTTTTAGGAATGAAAATTTTATATTTGGAAGCCGGCAGCGGTGCGCTTCAACCGGTTCCTGATGAAATGATTCAAGGGCTTTCCAGGATGTGTGGCTTACCGTTAATTGTTGGCGGCGGGATTAAAACGCCGGAAATCGCCAGCCAGAAGGTTCGCGCCGGCGCTTCCTTTATCGTGACTGGTAATATTCTCGAAAAAAACAACCGAACAGGGTTAATCGCCGAGTTTGCCAAAGCGATTCACAAGCATTAATACAACCACCCTCCTATCCCTTCAAAATATAAATTATTGACAACGGTCGCAGCGTAAAGTTACGGCGTAGCATTTAAAAATGATGAACACAAAACATACGGTCAAAGAACATGAAGCCACGGATGATTGACATTCACTCCCACATTTTACCTTTTATTGATGATGGCGCTGATGATTGGGACTGCGCGCTGACTATGCTTGCTAAAGCCGAGGCGGAAGGGATCCGAACCATTGTTGCAACTCCACATATTTTATCTGAGCACAATTTTAAGAACGAAGGCTCCAAAATCCTTCAAATATATGACGAGCTGAGGACGCGAGCGAAACAAGCCGGATTAAAAATTGAAATCATTATCGGCAGTGAAATTTACGCGCAACCGGACACATCATTGGCTCATCAAATTGCCACTATCAATTCGAATCAAAAATATTTTCTCATCGAGTTTCCGTTGAATAGCATCCCCCGGTTTGTGCCTGATCTGTTATTCAAATTTGCCGTTGACGGAATTGTTCCCATAATCGCTCATCCCGAGCGCAACGCCGGTTTTTTGAATCGTTATGATTTTGTCTATGAGTATGTTCAGCGGGGAAATTTGATGCAAATAAATGAAGGCAGCCTGCGGGGACGCTTCGGGAACAAACCCAAAGAGTTGGCTTTTAAAATGATCGAACACAAGTTGGCGCATTTTGTAGCGTCGGATGGTCATAAAAAGGATACCCGTACCGTCACGCTGGCTGAAAGTTACGCACTGGTAACTGAAAAATCCAACAAGAAAACCGCGCAACTGCTTTTTTATGAAAATCCCAGACGGGCGATTCTGGGAGAGCCAATTGACATCGGAGAAATCCTCCCCATGGAGTCAGAACTGAAAAAAAGCGTATGGCAGAAGTTGAAAACATTTTCAAAAAATCAATAAAATTCATTCGATATAATTATGAAAAATTTGGTATGTGGGAAAAATCCGGTCAAAGAAGTTTTTCTCGCCGGAAAATCGATTCATAAAATTTATGTCATCAAGACCCGGCGTAGCGCGGCGGATGCCACTTTTCTCCAACAGGCGCGCCGACAGGGCATTCCGGTGCGCGAGGTTGACCGCACCCAGATGCTGGCGTTGGTGGGGCACGAAGGTCATCAGGGCATTGCGGCGGTGCTGGCTGAATCGGGTTATCGCGACCTGGCTGATATATTTCAACTCGCCGGGGAAAAAAATGAACCGCCGCTGATCGCAATTCTCGATGAAATTCAAGATCCGCATAACCTTGGCGCTATCATCAGATCGGCTGAAGCGTTCGGTTTTCATGGCGTGGTAATACCCAAGGACCGATCTGCCGGCTTATCTGATACTGTTGCCAAGACGTCAGCCGGCGCACTTGCCCATATCCCAATCGTTCGGGTAACAAATTTAGCCAGAACTCTTGAGGAATTAAAGGAAAAGGGTGTTTGGATCGCCGGCGCAGAACAAACTGCTGAGACCGATTTTTATGATTCTAATTTTTCCGGAGCGTTGGCCGTGGTGGTCGGCAGCGAAGGCAGGGGGTTGCGTCGTTTGATCAAGGAGAATTGTGATTTTTTGATTAAGATTCCCATGTATGGAAAAATTAACTCCCTGAACGCCTCAGTGGCAGCGGCGCTGTTGTTCGCGGAAGCCAGGAAACAGCGGCAGTTGTTAAAGTAATCTATACCACAACTATCAACTGAGCGGACACATTTAGCGATTCGGACTTCATTTAAAGCAAAAAGTTGATTCAAAGATCCTTGCGTAGCCGTTAAAACTGAAAGCGTACGCATTAGATGCAGGCATGGTTAGCGCATTTTGCTTCTGAAGATTTTAGGAATAACCTCATTATGATTCATTTTTCACACGTATTCAACATAGTGTATTATCTAACTTTATTCACCCAAATTTTCTGCCAAAACTTTTGTTTTATTTCCCCAAAATTTTATTACCACTTTATTGATTAATTTCTTATCTTAAGCGGAATCCAAATAAAATAAAAAGTCTTCGGAAACGGTAGCCATTCCATTTTCCGAAGACCTCACAAAAAAAAGCAAATTCATTATACTAATCTCTGCGGAAAATGTCAAACATTATTTATCGCTATTGGTATGATCTCAGTTACTGGTGGAATACTGATGCCATCGCTTGATAATTTGAGTATTTGACAGA
>DSAU01000519.1 GCA_011046315.1 bacterium | reverse complement strand
GCATATTATGATTCTTTACCTTTGAAAGATGAAACATTAGCCAATGAAGCGATAAATCTGGCAGGCTCTGCTGTGAACAATTACGACAAACTTTGTATAATTTATGCAGGTCAGCTGGGAACAAAAGGAAATAGCTTAAATCCTCAGGCTAATGCTATTGGAGGGACATGGTATATTACTAGTGAAAAAGTAAATAATGCGTTTTCTCATATTGGTATTCATTGCCACGAATTTGGCCATTTATTAGGATTAACCGACCATTATAATGGTGCTGCACCTAATACTTCCAGCTATGGCCGTTGGGGACTTATGGGAACAGGTTATAAAAATGGTCCAAACTATGGTTCTCAACCAGCTCATATAGCAGGAGCAAGCAAGGTAAACTTAGGCTTTGTTCCGGTAATTAATTTGACTGAATCTTCATTTGGACAAACGATATATCCAACTTCTAATAATAATTATAATATTTTGTTTTGTAGAGAAATCACTTTTTGGATAGAAAATCCTCCTCTATCTCCAGTATTGATAGAAGAAAAAATTATTATAGAAAACAGGCAGAAAACCGCCAATACTTTTGACCATAGTGTTATTTTGATCCCTCTTTCATCCCCAAGCAACAAAAATAACAAGAAATATTATAAACAATACCAGGGAAAATGTTATATTAGAGATTTAAAAAATAGTTAAGATTAGATAAACATCTAACAAACATTTCCCTGGTTACTAATATTCAAATTCCATTTTACATAGTCGGTTCGATGGCGAATTATATCGCCACAGCAAACGAAAGTTATGACTTTCCTTATCACAGACATGATTTAAGTTTAATTTCAGAAACAGTGAAACATAAACAACAAACACCTGGCCCTACCTTTGAGCAAACCAAAAGTCACATTAGCGACAAAGGAATAGAAACAGACATCGCTTTAGAAAATAACCAAATCCATGACAGATTTTCAGGCTGTTTTATTGTTCGGATTTTGGGAAAAATAATTGTTGAAATTACAGTATACTTTTAATTCTTAAGGCTACCTTCTTTTGTTCTTCAAAATATTTTTCTCTTGATATTTTTAATTCTTTTAGTTGAGCTTTGATTTTCAACGAGCAAACAATCAAAATAGGTATTGCAAAAATAAACAACATTGCTATTATTATTATTATATAAATATCCATATCTAGTATCCGATAATCTCAATTAGAATATGACATCTTATAATCTAAATACAAACAATAGTCATTTCTGCGCAAAATAAAAAAGCCTAAACCACCATTAGGTTTAGGCTTTTGCGATAATATGAAGTCTTTTACCTTGGTGGACAACCAGTCCGTCCTCCTGACAGTCCAATATTTTTTTCTTCTTGCTAATTATAGCAAAAAAATATTATAAATGCAAGTTAAGATTTCTTAAATTTTGAAGATTATTCTTTATAAAAGCCACTCACTTACTTCAACCCCCGCTTCTCCAACAACGGTTCGATGCTCGGTTCTTTGCCGCGGAAACGTTTGTACATTGTCATCGGATCTGCGGCGCCGCCGGCTGACAGGATGTATTTTCTGAATTTAGTCGCAGTTTCCTGATCGAACAAACTGGTCTCTTTGAACGCCTGAAACGCATCGGAATCCAGCACTTCAGCCCAGATGTAGCTGTAATAGCCCGCGGAATAGCCGCCGGAGAAAATGTGGCGGAAATAGGGGCTGCGGTAGCGCACCACAATTTCCAGAATCAAGCCGATGTTGTCGAGGGATTTTTCCTCGAACGAGAGCACGTCCTGCAGCGTGGTGTCTTCCAGGGTGTGCCAGTCCATATCCAGAAAAGCTGCGGCGAGATACTCAACAGTGATAAATCCCTGATTGAATTTACTGGACTGCTGAATTTTTTCGATCAATTCATCGGGAATGGGTTCACCGGTTTCATAGTGGAGCGCAAAAGATTTCAGCACTTCAGGTTCGGCGACCCAATTTTCCATAATCTGTGAGGGCAACTCCACAAAATCGCGCGGAACGCTGGTTCCGGAAAGAGTGGGATAGGCGCAATCGGACAACAGCCCGTGCAGCGCATGTCCGAATTCATGGAACAGCGTATTGACCTCTTCAAAGCTCAACAGCGCTGGTTTGTCGCCGGTGGGTTTGGAAAAGTTGCCCACATTACAAATCACTGGCGTCACATGCTTGCCATCAACCCGTTTTTGCTTTCTCAGTGAGTTCATCCAGGCGCCGCCACGTTTGCTGGCGCGCGGGAAATAATCGGTGTACAGGATGCCGATGTGTTCGCCGTCGGCCTCTTTCACCTCAAATACCTTGACATCAGGATGATAAGTGGGGATGTCGGTTCGCTCGCTAAAAGCGATGCCATAAAGTTTAGTGGCAACGTCGAACACACCGTTGATGACATTCTCCAGTTTAAAATAGGGGCGCAGCATTTCTTCATCCAGGTCGAACCTGGCTTTACGGATTTTTTCGGTGTAGTACCACCAATCCCAGGGCTCTAATTTAAAATCATTGCCGTGCTCACGAATCATCGCCTGCAGGTCATAAGCCTCGGTCTTTGCCATTTTCAACGCCGGCTCCCAAAGCTTCCAGAGTAGTTCATACACGTTCTCCGGAATCTTTGCCATGTTTTCCTCCAGTACATAATGGGCATGAGTTTGGTAGCCCATCAATTTGGCGCGAACCACACGCAGCGCTGCGATTTTCGCCAGAATTTCTTTGTTGTCATATTCATTGTTGTTATCGCCGCGGTTGATATATCCTTTAAATAATTTTTCCCTTAAATCCCGTTTTTCTGAATATTGCAAAAACGGAATCAAACTCGGTTTGTGCAGCGTAAAAACCCATTTCCCTTCATAGCCGCGTTGTTGCGCCGCTTCTGCCGCGCCTTTTATTACTGCATCGGGAAGTCCGGCGAGATCATCTTCATTGTCGATGACCAGCTCGAAATTGTTGTCCTCTTTAAGAACATTCTCACCAAACTTCAACGTGAGCAGCGATAGCTCCTTGTTGATATCGCGCAGCACATTTTTTTGGCTCTCATCGAGATTAGCGCCGTTGCGGGTGAAATTTTTGTAATACTTTTCCAGCAGCATCGCGCCCTCTTCGCTGAGATCAAGTTGATCTCTCTGTTGGTACACAGCTTTCACGCGTTCAAATAACTTCTCATTGAGTAAAATATCATCGCGGTGTTTGGACAGCAGCGGCGCAACATCCTTGGCGATCGCCTGCATTTCATCGCTGGTGTGAGCGGAATTGAGATTGTAAAATACACTGCTAACTTTAGTCAACAGCTCGCCGGTTTTTTCCATCGCCTCGATGGTGTTCTCGAAAGTCGGCGCATCTGCATTGTCAACGATTACCTCGATCTCCTTTTGTTGCTGCTCCATCCCTTTTTCAAACGCCGGCATGTAATGTTTTAACTGAATCCGCTCAAACGGGGGCGTGGCAAACGGCGTTTTCCATTCCTCGAAAAACGGATTGCCGCCAAACTTTGAGCAGGTGACAACCATTAAACAACACAGTCCGATCAATAACAGTTTCTGCATCATTTTATAACCTCCGATATTT
>DSAU01000193.1 GCA_011046315.1 bacterium | reverse complement strand
TGTAATACTATAAGTTGCCATGATGTCCTCCGGAATTGGATATTAAATTCATTAACCGCTGGAACGCCAGCAGGTCAGAAAACAAAGTCAACTGATCGGAACCAATTGCTCTATTCTCACTAACAATTGGTTTGCGCCTTAGCGTCCCAGCAGTCAATGATGACTCGGTAAATTAAGTTTCTTGAATATACAGCTTTCGACCTATAATTGTCAACTCAATTTTGTTAAATGTTTTGTTAGCAAAAACATTTCCAGTGCACGCTTGACAAAATACTATTGAGTTATTAAAGAAAATTTCGTATATTTACAGCGACAGTATGGTTTAAAGGCGGCAATACGCTTCATTTTTTTAAGTTGAAAGAGATAGCGAGAAAATTTCATATTTTCAGGAGGATTCAATTATGATAAAAACTGCCGAATCAGGCAGGAGAGGCCCGGACGTTCGATCGGATTGCTGGATTAGAATTACATTGGCAGATGACGGCGGTGTTCAGCTCAATGTCAATAGCAAAATTAAAGTGATGTACGGAAGCTCAGTCGAAAATTTGGCCAAACAGGGGCTTGCGCAATTGGGTATTCGCCACGCCAGTGTTGAAATTGACGATAACGGAGCGCTGCCGTTTGTGATTATGGCGCGACTGGAGTGTGCGGCGCGGCGATTGAAAACAAACCAGACCGGCGAATGGCTTCCCGAATTTCGAGACAGTTGTCAGGGCGCAACAGCGCGCGAACGATTTCGTCGTTCACGGCTTTATCTGCCGGGCAATGAACCGAAATTCATGCTCAACGCCGGGTTGCATAAACCTGATGGGATCATTTTAGATTTGGAAGATAGTGTTGCACCGTCTGAAAAAGATGCCGCCAGATTGTTGGTCCGAAACGCCCTGCGCCAGGTTGATTTTTATGGCGCCGAGCGAATGGTTCGCATCAATCAGATTCCACACGGAATTGAAGATCTTGCCTATATTGTCCCGCATAATGTTCATGTCGTCTTGATCCCGAAATGTGAAAGCGCGGAGCAGGTCAAGCTGGTCGATGATGAAATCCAAAAAATTTTTACGCAGCGCCGATTGAAAAAAACCATCTTTTTGATGCCGATTGTAGAAAGCGCGCTGGGAGCTATCCGTGCTTATGAGATCGCTTCGGCGTCGCCCAATGTTGTGGCTTTGACTATCGGTTTGGAAGATTATACGGCAGATATTGGGACTCAGCGCACTTTGGAAGGCAAAGAAAGCTTTTGGGCGCGCAGTCAGGTGATCAACGCGGCGCGGGCGGCTGGCGTCCAACCTATCGACACCGTTTTTTCGGATGTTCAGGATATGCAGGGCTTACGCGATAGTGTATTAGAGGCAAAGGCACTTGGTTTCGACGGAAAAGGTTGCATCCATCCGAGGCAAATACCAGTGATTCATGACGCGTTCGCGCCCGATGAAACTGAAATTGAGAAGGCGAAGAAAATTGTGCTGGCATTTGAGAAAGCAGAAGCTCAAGGATTGGGGGTTGTGTCGCTGGGTAGCAAAATGATTGATCCGCCAGTGGTGAAACGAGCATTGAGAACCATAAAACTGGCTGGTGACAGCGGAAAATTAGAACCAAACTGGCGCCAAGGAGGTGAGCACAATGAAAAATAACCTGGTTAAAAATGCACTGGGACGAATGGTACCCACAGAAGTCAACGGAAAACCGGCGACGCCATTTCAGGGAGTCGGCAAATTTAGACCATCCGGTCACAAAGCGGCTCCGCCTATTTCCAGTTGCGCTGATTATCCGGAGGATGGAAATAAAGTTGTCAAAGATTTAAAAACCGCATTGAAAAAAGCCGGCATCAGCGACGGCATGACCATTTCCACCCATCATCATTTTCGCAACGGCGATCTGGTCGCCAACCAGATTTTCGACGCAGCGGCTGAACTCGGTGTCAAAGATTTGATGTGGTTTCCAAGCGCCTCTTTTCCCTGTCACGAACCGGTTATTGAACATCTCGAAAACGGCGTTGTTCACCACATCGAAGGTTCGATGAATGGTCCGCTGGGCGACTACTGCTCGCAGGGGAAGATGCGCGGACTGGGTGTGTTGCGCTCGCACGGGGGCAGGTACCAGGCGATTCAAGACGGTGAAGTGCACATCGACATCGCCGTGATTGCTGCACCGACGGCTGATCAGTTCGGAAATGCTAACGGCCTTAGCGGACCCTCGGCATGCGGCTTGCTCGGTTTCGCGCTGGCAGACTCGCAATACGCTGACAAAGTGATTGTTGTAACGGACAACCTGGTTGACTTTCCCTGTGTACCCTGGCAGATTCAGGGCAATTATGTCGATCATGTAGTTGTGATGGATAAAATCGGAGAGCCCGAAAAAATCATTTCCGGGACTACCCAAATCACCAAAAGCCCGGATCGGCTGTTGATTGCCGAAATGACCGCGCAATTCGTCCGGGACGCTGGAATTTTGAGGGATGGATTTTCGTTTCAAGCCGGCGCCGGCGGAACTTCGCTGGCGTTCGCCATCTATTTAAAAGAAATGATGAAACAAATGGGGATCAAAGCCCGCTTTGTACGCGGCGGCAGCACACAATATCTGGTGCAAATGTTAGAACAAGGGCTTACCGATTATATCCTCGACGGTCAGACTTTCGACCTGGAAGGCGTTCGTTCGATGCGGGAGAATCCGCGCCACGTCAATACCAGCCCCTTTACCAGCTATAATTTCCACGGAAAAGGCAACTTTGCTTCAATGGTGGACGTAGTCGTTCTCGGTGCCACTGAAGTGGATGTTAACTTTAACGCCAACGTGGTCACCCATTCTGATGGACGGTTGTTGCATGGTATCGGCGGGTGGCAAAATTGTCTCTTCTCCAAATGCACCATCCTGCCTATTCCATCATTTCGCGACCGTATCCCGGTGATTGTCGACGAGGTGACGACTCTGTGTGGACCTGGCGAACTCATTGACGTCATTGTTACAGAACGCGGCATTGCCATTAATCCGCAGCGCAAAGATTTGATTCAAGCCACCCGCAGTTCATCGTTGCCGATTCGAGCGATTGAGGAAATTCAACATGAGATCGAAGAAATTGTTGGCGGAAAACCGGAAAAACCTCGCTTCGGCGAGAAAGTGGTTGCGGTGATCAAATGGGTGGACGGAACCATTATCGACAGTGTTTTTCAAACATCGGTATGATCTCCCGCTTCTAATAAAACATTAATGCCCGACTTGATTCAGTATAAGTCGGGCATTTTTTTTCGAGGCTGTTTTAACATAAACGCAGCGTCCAACTCACTTCATTGCTTAGAAAATCCCAGCGGATCGCCATAATTTCAAATTTGAAATACAAGGTTCATACTGCTCGTCATTACAATCATTAAAAATATCAAACTAACTTTTCCTTTAATCCATAATAAACATGAGGTTGATAGGCAAGTTCTTTTCTGTTATTGGCATGTTTTTGATTTTGCCGCATTTGGTCTTATTTTAAAAGATTAAATTTTTTTTTGCTTTTTTTCTATTCAAGCTTGCATCGATGCTGTGTTTTTATTATAATTCAGGGCATCTTTTTACGG
>DSAU01000138.1 GCA_011046315.1 bacterium | reverse complement strand
GTATTCTCCATCCGGTTGAAATCGTGGCGCCTCTCGATTGCGATGGCTATCCAGCGGGAACGATTGTCAGCTTTGACGATGCAGGCATTGTTGTAAAAAACGGTGACGGTGGGTTACTTATTAAAAAAATAAAATTTCCATCTACAGAACTGGCTTATAGTGCAAATAAATTACGCTCTTTATTCGGGCTGGACGTCGGCGACAATTTTCAAAGTTTTGAAAATCTCAGTAAAGAGGGAAAATTAAGTCTGATCATTTGAAACGCCAACCCAGTTTGGTTTGAAATCGCGATCAACACAAATTTTTCGATGATGCAATGTCGTAAAAAAAAAGAAATCTTATTGCGCAAACACCATCAAATGCCCGTAATTGTAAGTTGAGGATAAATTAAAGCGTACAACGCAAAGCAATACAGCTTAGGAGAATTTAAATTTTGTCAGTGATGAGAGATACATTGTTTCACGGGGAGCCCAGCGATCATTTTTGCAACAACCGGAAAGTGGTCATTATTGGACTGGACGGGGCAACATTCAACCTTATCGAACCAATGGTAAAGCAACAAAAGCTGCCTTTTTTTCAAAAACTTATCGGTAATGGCGCTTTCGGAAAACTCAAGTCTGTATTGCCAGTCAACAGTGCAGCATCCTGGGGATCGCTATTTACCGGCGCCAATCCCGGCAAGCATAACATCTATGATTATCTGTATCATAGAAATTCTTTCGCCCCGGCTGCTCTGTTGAAAAAAGCAGACATAAAATCTCCTTTAATTTGGGAGATTGCCAGCCGGCGTGCGCTGAGAACAATCGCCTTCAATATCCCTTTGGCGGCTCAGCCTGAGGAAATCAACGGCTATATGGTAAGCGGTTTTTTGACGCCACCGGACCAACCGTTCGCCTATCCCAACTCCCTGTATCAACTGCTTAAACAGTCGGATTATGAGATCGACTGCGGACCGATGACCAACGGCAATGCCGGATCATATTTTGATAAAGCAGTTAATCTATTTGAAAGACAATTTTCATCATTTTTTCGGTTGCTCCGCGAAGACGATTGGCAACTTGCCATTGCCACCTTCAATCTACTCGACCGGATTCAAAAATACTTTTGGGAAGACAGCGCAGTTGTGGAAGCTGCATACCAAAAGATCGACCGCAAATTGGCGGAACTTGATCAATATCTCGGCGATCAATGCCATTTTATTCTCGTTTCCAACCATGGCTTTTCAGCGGTTAGTAAAAAATTTTTCGTCAATGAGTGGCTCTACGAACAAGGATTGCTGGACAGAAGAATCACCACCCAGAAATCATTGATAACCGATGTGGATGAAATTATTTTCAATAACAATCACCACCACGAACCCTCGATCGCTGGCTTGCTCACCCGATTCGGGATAACCAAAAACCGAATTCGTTCACTGCTGCCCGATGTTGCCAGCGAATTTCTAAAAAAAGCAATCCCCTCACCAATCCGGCGTATTTTTCAGCGGGAATATCTTGACATTCGATGGCAAAACACCAAAGCATACTTTATATCGGAAAATCTCCAGGGGATCAACATCAACCTCATGGGGCGCGAACCAATGGGAACCGTCAAACCCGGCAAAGAGTACGAAAAAATTCGAGACCGGATTATCAGCGAGCTCTACCATCTCAAAGACCCCTACAACTTCGACCACGTGGTGGACGATGTCTATCGAAAAGAAGATGTCTTCTCCGGTGAATATTTAAACAACGCTCCGGACATCATTATCATTCCTACGCAAAATAAATACACGTTAGATCCCGGAAAGCGGACTTCAAAATTGTACATCGGAACGGCAAATGATGACTATCCCGTTTTTTGCCAACGCGATTCAGAAGGAGTGTTTTTCATCACTGGTCAGGATATTCAGCCTGGCGCTGAAATGAACGGAGTAACTATATTCGACATTATGCCAACCATCCTGTCGATTTTAAGCGTCGAGCAGCCTAACCATCTTGACGGTCGCGTGCTCGCTGAAATTTTTAGCGGGGCTTCTGTGGATCAACTGCGCCTCGATCAACCGCGGTTCATCCCGGCAGACGATATCAAACAACTTATCAACACTGATTATTTCAAAAATTCAGCAGGAGCTAAACCAACCTTTCGTTGAATGAATTAAGAAAAATTCATGTTGTACAAAATTTTTAATGAAATTGATCGCCTGGGCGTATTTCACACCCAGGTTTTTTATTGCATTTTAAAAAAGAAATTCTTATAATAGCAACCGGAGATAGGTCATATCAATGCAGTTTTGCTTTTAAGCTAAACCACATCTCTGCAATTTTTTATCGCACAAAGAAAAGCACTTTGTGATCGCTTCTTTTTTAAATAATGTTGTTTGAAATTTAGAAAAATCATCTTTTCGAGATCATTCTGAGAGGTTTCACTTTGGTAACGAAAATTGAAATCGGAAAAAAACCTGAACTACGCAACCTATCCAGCCGCCAAATTGTCAGCAGTATTCGGGATTTGAATATCAGCGCAGTAAAAAGCGTCAACTGTTTTGAAGTGTTTTATCTGCTGGGCGACCTGTCGGATGATCAACTACTGCGGATCTGCGAAGAATTGCTCGTTGACAAAATCACCCAACAATATGCAATTAATCAGCCACTCGAGCAAGAGAGCAGTGCAATTTGGAACGTTGAGATTACCTACAATCCGGGCGTAATGGATCCGGTCGAACAAAGCACGCTCAAAGGAATTCGGGACATGGGCATCGATTCGGTTGTCAAAGTAAAAACCGCTCAGAAATATCACATCACCGGCAGTCTAACCCAGGATGAAAAGCGCCTCATCGTTGAAAAAATTTTGGCCAACAAACTCATTCAGCACCAGGTCCAGCCCGATGAAGAAATTTTTGCCTCATCCTCCCCTTATCAATTTGAATCAGTCGAAATTGATTTGTTAGGCGCCAACAATGATAGGTTATTGCAAATCAGCCGAGACGGACAATTGTTTCTTAATTTGGCTGAGATGCAAACCATTCAGTCCTATTTTCGGGGCATCGGCAGAAATCCCACCGACGTTGAATTGGAAACACTGGCGCAAACCTGGTCTGAACATTGCGTCCATAAAACCTTCCGCGGGCTCATTGAATTTAACGGTGAAATAATCAATAATTTGCTCAAAAGTACGGTGATGAAAGTAACCGAGGAGCTGAACAAACCCTGGTGTATTTCGGTGTTTAAAGACAATTCCGGCGTGATCGCATTTGATGAGCGTTACGATGTTTGTTTCAAAGTTGAAACCCATAACCATCCCTCGGCATTGGAACCTTACGGCGGCGCGAACACCGGTATCGGAGGAGTGATTCGTGATCCACTGGGGACCGGTCTTGGGGCAAAGCCCATCGTAAACACTGATGTGTTTTGTTTTGCTCCACCCGATTATCCGCACGAAAAACTGCCGCCCGGCGTCCTGCATCCCAAACGGATTTTTATTGGTGTTCACGCCGGTGTCCGCGATTATGGCAACCGGATGGGAATTCCTACTGTAAACGGCGCGCTATTTTTCGATGAGCGCTACGTGGGCAATCCGTTAGT
>DSAU01000191.1 GCA_011046315.1 bacterium | reverse complement strand
TTGTGGTGTTGTTTCAATGCCTCTTTGAACTAACACCATGATTCATCATGGTGGTTACAGCATTAACGAAACATATCCAAAGCCGTTTTAACGGCTTCTTAATAACCCCGTGATCGGTTACCGGAAAAGCGAAGCAATCTCTTTATTATCAAGAGATTGCTTCTCCCGCTAAAGCGGGATCGCAATGACAATGTAAGGAAGCTATTTTCGGACAGGTACTAAATAAAATTTCACCTTATTCACCACACCACTCCTGCTGTTCAATTAAATTTTCAAAGACGTGATAAACACATACTTCAGGATCATTGACCGACTTCAGACACATTAGTTCCCGGCTACGTTTCCAGCGGGGCAAAGATTTGTCAACCACATCCACCAGAATCCCAAACTGACAATGGAGACATTTGGTACGCTGTTTATGATGCGTCACAATGGTGTGGCGCGCCACTAACGCTTCGCTATTGGACCAGGATTGGTTGCCGGAACGGTTTAACATCTGAACGGAATTGATTTTATTAAAAACCAGCCTGCCCCAATCCAGTCCGACCCGGGCGCGAAATTCGATCCGGTCGCCGGCGGCAAATTCAAAGCGCTTTTGCATGTCGGGAAAAATAAATGCGTAACAGTGATCTTCCCAATGGGTGGTCTCGATAAAAGCATCGTTAAAATGTAAAAAATAACCATTCAGATTTAGCCTGCTGTTGTTGTTCTCGATCGTTTTTACCAACGCTGGCTTAACCGAAATAATCTCGCCTTCAATATCCGTGTTTTTTAGCTGCAAAGAATCCATCCAGTCTTCAAAAGTATCCAGCTCGTCAAGAAATTGCTCGTAGCTCCCCTCTTCCAGCATCAGCGATGGTTGATTGTTGATCTTTTCATCATAATAATACTTGCAGCCAAAACATTTTTTGCCAACGTGTTTAAAACCGCGTTTGCAGCTTTTTCCTTTATTCAACAACTTGCATTTCCATTTAAAATAGATGCATCCCTGGGGGTAACATTTTTTTACCCGCAGCACATGATACACAGAAACGCGGTTGTCGAACTTGTCGTGTCCCGCCGCTTTGCATTTAAAGATGTCGGATCGTTTGTAAAAATTGATCATTTTACACCAACAAAATAGCCGATGAACAGTGAATGACAATATAATAAATTCAATCAGAATAAGTCAATAAAAATTATGGCAAACTCAAAAGAACATATTTGCTGGAAGTAGTTGATAAAAAATAACCGCGGTTGTTTTTTTGGTTATCATTGACAAGCGCTAGCTGCTATTAAAATTCAAAGATAGCGATAAAAATCAATCAATCAAACAAGCTGCAAATCTCATCGTACAAAACCAGTCCCTGATTGGTCAGCATGAAGCGACCATTTCCCAGTTGATAAAGCGGTTTTTCCGGATGTCGGTCTAAGCATTGAAGAATTTTTGCGTACTGAGTGAGAAATGATTTTTGGAAAGATGTTTGAAAATGGGACAAATTTAGTCCGCTGGTGGTTCGAAGTTGAAGCATAATATATTCGAATTGTTGCTGCTGCGGTGTCAGAAACTCCTCATCCTCAATTGGTGATTGAGCGCGGTTGAGTTTTTCGATGTATTGGTGCAAATCGCACAAATTCCAATGGCGGTGATGGCGCCAGTACGAATGGGCCGACGGACCAATCCCGAGGTAGGGGGAGAGTTGCCAATAAATTTGATTATGGCGACATTGCCAGTTTGGCAGGGAGAAATTGGAAATTTCGTATTGGCGAAATCCGTGGGACATTAAAAAATCGATGCTAAGCAGATACATCTTCCTTTCAGTTTCTTCGGATGCTGTGATGATCTGGTTGGTTGCGACTTTTTGCGCCAGAGCCGTGTCAGGTTCCACGGTCAGGCAGTAAGTAGAAATGTGATTCAGATTGAGCGATACTGCGGCGGAAAGATTCTCTTTCCAGTCAGCCAGCGTCTGTCCGGGAATGGCAAACATTAAGTCAATACTGATGTTCTCGAATCCGGCGTGGCGTGCGTTTGCGACTGCCCGATAAGCTTGTTTAGCGGAATGGACCCTTCCCAGAGTTTTCAACTGGTGGTCGCAAAACGATTGAATACCAAGGCTCAACCGGTTAACTCCCGCTTGGCGATAAGCTGTTAATTTTTCCAGGGACAACGATTCGGGATTGGCTTCCAACGTGATTTCAACGTCTTGGCTGATGCAAAATGTGAGCCCGATGTTTTCCAATATTCCGCTGACTTGATCCGGGGTCAACAGTGACGGAGTACCTCCGCCCAGAAAGATTGTTTTAAATTGAACGCTTTGAAATGTGTTATGATTGCGGTAACTTTTCAGTTCTGCGAGCGCCGCGTCAATAAAGGCAGTGATTTGATCAATATCAGCGTCAATGCTATAAAAGTCGCAGTACGCACATTTACGGGTGCAGAATGGAAAATGTATGTATAAGCCAGCTTGTTCCATCAAAACAAAAAGCCACGGCTTGGTTTTAGCAGCCGCTGCGTTGGAAATAAGTTAATAAAGTACATTTAATGGATTAATTTAACCAGTCGTCGGAAACGGATTTTTTTGTAAATTTTATAGAGCGGCGCATGATTATCCCACGAAAAATAAATGATCAACGCCTCGCCGATGACATTCTCGCGCGGGATTAAACCCCACGCTCTGCTATCCGCGCTGTTGTCGCGGTTGTCGCCCATGCCAAAGACATAACCTATCGGGATTTTAATGGGTCCAAGATTTTCAAGGTATTGATTCGCGCGTTCGTAACGCCGAATGGTGTAGGTCTTACCATTATTTTTAGATATTTGATAATAATTAATATATTCACCCTCGACAGGGTCGTATTGACGTTTGATAAATTTTTTGGCGCCTTCTGGTTTGCCGTCGATATAAACTACGCCCTGCCGAATCTCAAGGGTTTGCCCTCCTACAGCGATACAGCGTTTGATATAATCCAGTTTTTCATCCAATGGATATTTAAATACAATAATTTCACCTGGTTCCGGCTCCTTGATCGCGGGCAACCGGAAATAGGGAATTTTTACATTAATTAACGGAATGCGATCCGGCGTGCGTACACCATAGATAAATTTATTGACCAACAAAAAATCACCAACCAGCAGCGTATCCTTCATCGAACCGGTCGGTATTCGAAATGCCTGCACAACAAAGATCCGCAGGATAAAAGCAGCTATCACTGCCACTAAAATAGCTTCGGCATACTCTCGAAAGGGGTTTTTGGTTCTTTTTTGTTGCGATTTTGCCATCTTGTTCCTCACGTCAAATTTTCAATGTTTAGTTTTATACTGACTTTTAATATTTTTGTTCATCCGGTTAATAAGAAATGAGCCCACTGACTGCATTACCCAATGTCCTGTTGAGTTATTCATTTTTTTTGATGCTATTTGCAGGAATTCTGCAATGTGTTTACATCGGCTTTTATAATATGAAAACAATGTTTTGTTTCAGAAACGGCAACTGTTCAGCTCGAATTTGTTTTCTCTCCTTAACGACGCCTGACCTTTAAAAGCGCCATTCCAAATTTTCTAATTTGCGGGCGCTGATCAGATTGA
>DSAU01000587.1 GCA_011046315.1 bacterium | reverse complement strand
GTGATGTTGTTTAAATATTGCAAGACATTTTCTTGCTGCCAGTACTGATCATAATTGCCGTGCTCCAGGAACAGGTTCCAGGTAGGGACTTTGCCGTGAAAGTAGCGCTGGTTAACATTTTTAATCGGACCCAGATCGAGAAAAAACTGGTAGCTGTCGGGAGTGCCATAATCAAAACGTGTCATACGCTGCTCGGTCGGTCCGGAACGCGCCGCGGCATGATGCGCCAACCAATGAAAAGTATACATCAACCGAAAAGCGCCGTTGTGGTGAAAATCGTCGCCGATCCACATATCCGCGGGAGCTGCCTGGGGTGAAGACGCTTTTAACGCCGGATGGGCATCGATCATTCCCATGACCGTTTGCCAGCCCGGATAGGATATTCCCCACTGTCCGACCCTGCCGTTGTGATTGGATAAATTGGAGAGCAGCCACTCGATAGTGTCATAGGTGTCGCTGCTTTCATCGGTATCCAGCGGGGATTGCTTGTTGGTTTTGAAGGGCTTCATGACGACAAATTCGCCTTCGGATTTGTATTTGCCCCGTACATCCTGGTAAACAAAGATAAATCTTTCAGGCGCGTAAAAATCGTTGGGTCCTAAATTAGGGCGAAATTCATCAGCTCCGTAATAACGCACTGAATATGGTGTTCGAAACAACAAAATCGGATAATTTTGTGATCGATCTCGGGGGGAATAGATTTGAGTGTAAAGCCGAACACTATCGCGCATGGTTATCATGGATTCTGCTTTTTGATAGTGAGCCTTCACATCAAAATTTTCTTGAGCACGACCAAAGACCGGCAACGATAAAATCAACAACAAAAAGATCAGATTGATTTTCAATTTGCTGAATACGTTTTCCGAAAACATCAGTCTGTTCTCCGGGTAAAATTTGGTGTTATCGTCAGTTCAGCCGTCGCAATCTCAAATTGCATCAGATTAACGACAGACAATTCCATCGGCTGTGTTTGCCTGGCTAATTTTTGGATTCACCAGTTTTCTTTTTATCCCAGGCATGAATTCCCTCTGTCATCCATTCAGGAGCTGGTGCAGCTTTCAGGTGATGATCAAAGAATTCTGCCATGCGAATTGTCCAGTCCATTTGATTGACGCGTTTTCTCAATCCGTGTTTTTCACCATTGTAGTTGAGCATGTATGCTTCTTTTTCCAGCCGTCGCAGCGCCATCATGTATTCAATCCCCTGATACCAGGGTACGGCGCCGTCGTCGTCATTGTGCATCATCAGTAGTGGTGTCTGTACTTTATCTGCCCAAAAGATAGGCGAGTTTTCAATATAGCGCAGCGGCGCTTCCCAGAGGCTGGCGCCGATCCGGCTTTGGGTCTTTTCGTACTGGAATTGGCGCACCATTCCGGTGCTCCAGCGAATACCGCCATAAGCGCTGATCATGTTTGAGACCGGCGCGCCGGCTTCAGCCGCGGCAAAAATGTTGGTTTGGGTGATCATGTAAGCAATCTGATAGCCGCCCCAGGAATGGCCCTGAATGCCAACCGCTTTTTCATTGATGTAGCCGTCGCGAATCAACATCTGAATCCCGGGCAGAACGCATTTAAGCGCATCCTGACCCGGATAGCCGGTGTCGTATTCAATATCCGGCATCCAGATGATATAACCGTTGCTGATATAATACGACGGATTGATCGATGTTCCTGGCGAAGGTGTCCAGAAACGGTGGAGGTTATCATGAAGTGTCTCATAAATATAAACCATGAGCGGATACTGTTGGTTCGGGTCGAAATCCTCCGGCTTAATCAGAATTCCCTTTAACGGTTTGTTGTCAGCACTCAGAAAGTCGATCAGTTCAGCCTTTCCCCAGAGAAACGAATCGATCTGGCTTCCCAGATCAGTGATTTTTTGAGGATTGGCAAAACTCAGATCGCTAAACCAGATATCCGGAAATTCGTCAAAGCTGGAACGGGAAAAAATGACGCGGTCTTGGTTTTTCGCCTTTTGAATTGAACGGCGCTCAAAGTTTTTTTCTGCCATGAGTAATCGTTGCGGGCGCTCGTTTCCGGAAACTCGATCAGAATAGAATCCGGACGCCATGGTTTCTTCATTTGTCGTGTACAGCAGCAGCTCTTCTTTTGGATTGATGGTTTTTTTCTCCGGATCGAGGTTGATATAGCGAAAACAGAGATCATTCTCCCGGCCATAACCTTCGGTGATCATGCGCGCTTTTGACCCATTCGGCGCCAACTCCCAGATGTCGTAGCGGTCATAGATAAGAACAGATTTATCGTCATCGGTCCATCCGGCGATGCCATAGGGGCGCGCCGGTCTTGGCGTGTCCCAATCTTCTAAGGCAAAGCTTATTTCTATCTGTTGCGTTACATTGATTGCGGTCTTTTTGCGAATGTCGTGGATGAACCAATGATTGTCCTCGAACCAGTACAGATATTTTTCATTGGGGGAAAGACTTGCCGAGCCGTATAATTTCGATTTGACAAGCGTACGTTCGCCGTTTGCTGGACTGATGAGATAAACGTCATTGTAAGCGCCGTCCCAGGAGACCAGTTTGGTATAGGGCCAGCTATGGTTGGCGTATGCCCATTTCCCAAGTCTGGCTAACCGCACTTCAGGGAGTTCCTTATCCGCCAGTTGCACAAATTTTTTGCCATTCAAAAAGTAAACTGATTGATAGGTATTGTCCCGTACGCGTTGCGCCATCTTTTTTTGCTGCGGCTGGGGATAGGGATCGTTCCAATGCCAGAGCTCAAACTTTGCCTCATCTTCAGCGACCTCGGCAGTGTCCTGTTCCGCTGCCTCCGGAATTTCTTTGACGCCGAACATAATTATCTGACCGTCCTCGGAAAAGGACAAAGTTGATTTATCGCTGACCGCCAAACCCGCAGGAAATCCGCGCGTTGATGCATGGGAGACCCACAATTCGGCTTTGGGGGCGCCAACTTTCCAGCCGTATAGATTAAAAGTGGGATTTTCGGCTTCATAATCATCGCGGTCGCTCAGCACAGCCAGCAGTTTTTGGGCTTTATCCAATGTCCATTTTTTATAGTTTCCAGCGCCGGTGGTAATGGAAATTTGCTGGTGGGTTTTCAAATTGATTGCGTACACGCCGTCGGTTTCGGGTTGCTGTTTGTTCGAGGTAATGTACAGCAGATATTCGCCCTTTTTGAGAAATCGGTAGTCGCTGACATATTCGATGATCGTTTCATTGGCGTCGGCGAGAAAGCGTAACACAAGTCGAGTACCGTCTTTTTTCTCCTTTTTCTTTTTTGATTTATCCTCTTTTTTTTCCTCTTCAGTCTGCTTTTTATCCTGGTCGTTTTGTTTTTTTAACGTGTCAACAGGGGCTTCTTTCAAATAAGCCAGCCAGCCGCCGGCTTCTTTCGGCAGACTGTAACTTTTTACGCTATCAATAACAGTGGTATTGCCATCAGCTAAATTCATGATTGCCAGTTTTTTGGGAACAGTCTTCTTTTTGTTTTTATTTTTTTTAATATTTTTCAGAGAATCAACTTCGGCTTTTGATTGAGAGATCAGGAAAATGATATGTGATGCGTCATAACTGAAGTTTGGGTCCGCGGATTTTTGAGCATTGACGCCTTCGCCGGAATATCCAACCACATAT
>DSAU01000274.1 GCA_011046315.1 bacterium | reverse complement strand
TAATCACCATTCCTTGCGCCCAACTGCGCCTAGCGTGGATGAAATCAATGAGCGCTCCCTCATGGTTTGATTGAAAAAATTCTGCATTCACAGCTCGCTTTTTAGCGTAATTTTGAATAAGTTTATTCAAGTCGATAAGCGTCATTTGACCATAAATCCGAGGTTCCCTTTCGCCCAACAAATTCAAATTTGGACCATGAATGACGATAATGTTGATCATGATTATTCCTGATATTTTTCTAATAAATAATTGACTGCCTCGCTAATTTGGGCCTTTGAACAATCCTCCTCAATCATTGCACGACCGATTCCATCCAACAGGATTGCCACAATTTTGCCAGCAACATTCTTTTTATCAACTTGCAGTTGATCTAAAATTTTATCACTGGTCAGTACCCGGGGAATTTTGGGAACCGGTATCAGATTCAAAATTTTAGTAGCTGAAGCGAACGCTGATTCATCGAGCAAATGTCTTCGAAAAGATAAATACAGCATCGCCTTCATCCCCAAAAGCACAGCTTCACCGTGCCGAAAATATTTATAGTTAGTGACCGCCTCCAGCGCATGGCCGATTGTATGTCCGAAATTGAGAATTCTGCGCAATCCCCATTCCTTCTCATCCGAAGCCACGACTGCCGCTTTGATTCGACAGCAGGGTTGAATCAACTGCTCGATCGATTCGACATCCAACCGATTTTGATTTTGGCATATTTTTTCTCCAATTTCATAAAAAAATTGTCGGTCCCAAATCAAACCATATTTGAGAACTTCACCCAAACCGGAAAAAACCTCTCTTGACTCAAGTGTTCTCAAAACCAGCGGATCGATCAGCACAAATTTTGGCTGGTAAATTGCGCCGATCATATTTTTCCCCAATCGGTGATTGACGCCGACTTTGCCGCCGACACTGCTGTCGGTCTGCGATAACAGCGTGGTGGGTATTTGAACGAGCTGTATCGATCTCAAGTAAGTCGCCGCAACGAAACCGGCAACATCTCCGACAACTCCGCCACCAAATGCAACAACAGTGGACCGGCGGTCAATTTTTGCGCTAATCATTTGCTCAAAAAGCCGATCAACAGTTTTCAGGTTCTTGGATTTTTCTCCTGCCGGGAATGTGAGCAATGTCACTTCAAAACCTGCCCATTCCAAATGATCAATCGCGGTTTCGGCGTATAGACCTGCAACAATGTTGTCTGAAATCACCACCACCCGTTTGCCGATTTCTCTTTCGAGAAATAAGCCACCGATTCTATTGAGCCCCTTATTTTCGATAATAATGGGATAGCTTCGTTCACCCAACTCAACAACTAGCTGGTTCAAAGTGTTACCTCTAATTTTTCAATAATTCTTTTAACCGTAGTTTCGGGGATATCATTCGGCTGACATTCAATCGTAATGTCTGCCATTTCATAAAACGGCTCTCTTTCGAGAAAAAGATTTCTGATGCGGTCAGCCTTTTGGCTCTCATCGCCAGTGAGCAGCGGCCTCGAACTATCTTTGTTTACTCGTTTGATAATTTCCTGGACCGGACATTTTAAATAAATAGTGATTCCCGATTGTTTTAATCTAAGCCAATTCGCTGGATTGATCACAGCGCCGCCGCCAACAGCTATAACCATTGCATTTATTTCAGCAATCTTACGAATGCAGTTATTCTCTTTTCTTCGAAATTCTGCCTCGCCATACTTCTGAAAAAACTCGGCAATGGACAAACCGGTCTCCACTTCAATCCACTCATCAGTATCCAAAAACGGCCTTTTCATTTTTTTAGCCAGCAACGGACCTATGGTGCTTTTTCCCGATGCCATGAAACCGATCAGATAAATATTTCCGCCAAATTTGTTAAACATCTCTCAACTCCACCTATTATGTCCCAACCTACGAGATGTTGTCTCGGTATAATTTTCAAAATTTTGTTTCAGTTCTTCCAATGAATCGCCGCCAAATTTCTCACAAAAACAATCCGCCAACACCAGGCTCAAAACAGCTTCTCCGACGACAGCGGCTGCGGGAACAGCGCAAACATCGGATCTTTCTTTGTGAGCCATCACATTTGTCAGTTTTTCCAAATTAACCGAGTTTAGCGGCTTCATCAGAGTCGGAATGGGTTTCATGGCGCAGCGGGCAACAATCGGTTCGCCATTGCTCATTCCGCCCTCTATTCCGCCGGCGCGATTGGTTTCACGAATTATTCCGTAATTCTGCCGATAAAATATTTCATCATGTAATTGGGAACCAGCTAAGGTTGCGCTGTCCCGGCCTGATCCGATTTCCACTGACTTGATCCCGGGAATGCTCATCATGGCTGAAGCAACTCTACCATCCAATCTCCGGTCCCAGTGGCTGTGGCTCCCCAAACCAACAGGCGCAAAAAAAGCAGCCACTTCAAAAATTCCGCCAACGGTTTCTTGATTTGCCATCGCCTGAGAAATGAGCCGGATCATTTCTGGTTCGGCTGTTTCGGAAAGACAACCTATTTTTGATTTTTCAATTTTGGCTGCGATCTTTTCCAGGTGATGTCGGTCTTTGCTCAGCGATGCAGTCGTGATTGACAAAAACGATTCACTGCTTTTCACTGATCCTATCTGAACAACCTGGCTTAGAATTCGTATCCCAAAACAACGTAGAAATTTATGAGCGATCGCCCCCAAAGCCACCCTCACGGCAGTTTCGCGAGCGCTGGCTCTTTCCAATACATTTCTGACATCATCATGCCCATATTTCAAAGCGCCTGCCAGATCAGCATGCCCCGGTCTGACAATGGTCAACCTTTCGACCTCACCGGCTTGAGGCTCCGGATTCATTCTTTGCCGCCAATTTTTCCAGTCAAGATTTCGCACCATGACCGCGATCGGACTGCCCAATGTTTTTCCGTGCCGTACTCCCGACAGGATTTGCACCCGATCTTTTTCGATTTTCATGCGCGCTCCCCTGCCGTACCCTCGTTGCCGACGTTGTAAAAATTCATCAATTTCCGCTGAACAAATTTCTATGCCTGCCACGATCCCTTCCAGAATTCCAACTAACGCCTGTCCATGTGACTCACCCGCTGTGAGATAACGAAGTTGTCCCATCGCGTTCAATCCCTTGTTTTAAAATGAGTTTTAATTCTTCTAAATAATTATGAACATCAATATCACTACCGGTCCAGATTTTTAATGATTCCACACCCTGATAAATCAGCATTTCCAATCCGTTTTTTATTCGAACTCCCTGCGCTTTGGCATTGCGCAACAGCGAAGTTTCCAAAGGATTATAAATCAAGTCAAACACTAACATTGATTCCGGAAAACGAAATTGGTCAGATAATGGATTTTGCTCAATATTGGGAAACAGGCCCAATGAGGTTGCATTAATTATAATTGTTGAATCAAAAATTGTTTCCTGCAATACTTTTTCATCAAAGCGGCAAGCTGAAAAATTATCAAAGGCGGTACATGATTGGAGTTGGCATACCAGCGTTTCAGCGCTTTTTAACGTTCGGTTGAAAATGGTTATTGAGCCAATCCCACACTGAATCAGCGCATAGATTACAGCCCTCGCTGAACCACCGGCGCCAAGCACAACAGCTCTCTCCCCCCTCAAATTCGTTTTCCAATCCCCCAGCGCATTTAAAAATCCCTTTACAT
>DSAU01000171.1 GCA_011046315.1 bacterium | reverse complement strand
TTTGTGAAACCGACCTCAAGCCGATCCTTGCCTATTTCCAACATTCAAAATAGCATAGTCCGATATTGAAGTCAACAAAAAAAAACGATTTTCATAAAAAATTATTCGCGGGGTTATTAAGATTGACTTAACTGCCGATTTATTCTATGCTTATCCGGTAAACAGATGATTAAAACAGGATCCGAATGGAATGGATAATCTTTTGACGAATGGGCGTTATCGGGAATTGATCAGGCATTATCGGCTTGACGAGCCGATTTATGTGACGCGCCCAAGGATGCCTTCGCTGGAGGCGTACGGAGACTGTCTCAAGCATATCTGGGATACTAAGTGGTTGACCAATAACGGCCTTTATCATCGAGAATTTGAGAAAAAACTTTCCAGGTATTTAGGCGTAGAACATCTCAATTTGTTTGTCAATGGCACCATCGCGCTATTGGTCGCCCTTCAGGCACTTCGCATCAATAGCGGCGAGGTGATTACGACCCCCTTTACCTTCCCGGCCAGCACCCATGTTTTGCATTGGAATCGCGTTCGACCCGTTTTTTGTGACATTGACCCTAAAACATACAATATTGATCCAAATAAAATTGAAAAGCTTATCACGCCTGATACCAAAGCGATACTTGGCGTGCATGTGTATGGGACTCCATGCGATGTAGAGGCCATTCAAACCCTTGCCAATCGGCACGGCCTGCATGTCATCTATGATGCGGCCCACGCATTCGGGGTCAAAATAGGCGACCGTTCCATATTGGAATATGGAGATTTGTCGGCGATGAGTTTTCATGCGACAAAACTCTTTACCTCGATCGAGGGCGGCGCATTGGTCTCCCGGACGAAGGTGCAGGCTGAGCGTATCTACTACTTAAAGAACTTCGGGATCGCCGGTGAAGAAACAGTGATTGGTCCGGGCATCAACGGCAAAATGAACGAATTTCAAGCCGCCTTTGGATTGCTTGAATTGGACATCGTAGATCAGGAAATGCGGGCGCGTCGAGAACGGACACTTCTGTACCGTGAGCGGCTGGCCGATGTGCCGGGAATAACGGTTATGCAGGATATGCCGAATGTGACGCATAATTATGGGTACTTTCCGATTCTTGTTGATCCTGCAAAATACGGCTGCAGCCGCGATGAGCTGCACGACGTATTTCGAGCCTGCAACATCATTACGCGAAAATATTTTTATCCTTTGTGCAGCACTTATCCTTGTTATTCGATTTTGCCATCGGCTCATAAACAGAATTTAGAAATCGCAGAACGTATATCTTTGCAGGTTCTCTGTCTTCCCCTCTATGGCGATCTTTCGCGGGATACGATAGAGGTGATTTGTCACATAGTACGTAACTTGACTTGACAATGGCCCTGTATATAATCTGCTTAATCAGTTTGAAATCAAATAATCGAACCGAAAGGAATTGTCAATGGGGCAGTCTGACAGAAATATTACTTTTAAGAATCCCTGTGCCTCGACCGAGGAAGTTCAGGCGTATAATCAGCTTTTGAAGTTAATGAAAGAATCCCCTATTCCCGATGAGCAAATTCTTGGGAATTTGGGGCTTTTTCTTGTGCGTGCCACGTTGGGGCGGATGCTTTTTATGCAAAAACTTTATACCAAGACCTTGAACACACACGGCGTTATTATGGAATTTGGCGTCCGCTGGGGCCAAAATCTCGGTTTGTTTTCGGCGCTGACCAGTATTTATGAACCCTATAATTTAACGCGCAAAATAATTGGCTTTGACACCTTTGAAGGTTTTGTTTCGGTTGGCAAAGAAGATGGGACTTCACCGGAAGCGAAAGCGGGAGGGCTGGCGGTGACGGTCAACTATGAAGAGCATCTTGATCAAATTATGGAAGTCAAACAGAGATTGATGCCGCGTGGTCACTGGAAGCGGTATGAATTGGTCAAAGGAGACGTCCTTCAGACATTGCCGGAATACTTGGAGAAACATCCTGAAACGATTATTTCGCTGGCGTTTTTTGACCTCGATTTATATGAACCCACCAAGAAATGTCTTGAGCTGATTCGTCCTTACCTTGCAAAGAATAGCATTGTGGGGTTTGATCAATTGGCATGGGATATTTTTCCCGGCGAAACCCAAGCGTTGCGAGAGGCGTGGGGGACATCAGATTTTGACATCTTGCGTGAGCTGGAATCGCCTCAGCAATGTTATATTGTTATGAAATGAATAATCTCACAAAGGTGATCATGATGTCGAAACGAGTCTTTTTAAGGCCGCTTGATTTAACTGACCTGCAGCGGATTTATCAATGGCATAACGACGCACAGTTGTATTCCACTTTAACCGGTCCGTATCATCCTGTTGGTATGCAAGCGATTGAACAATGGCTAACAGATCGCGTTCAGTACTCTGAAAAAGAAATCAATTTTGCGATATGTCTAACGGAGTCTTCTGAACATATAGGAAATATGTATTTAAGAGAGATTGATTATGTCAGTCGAAATGCTTTGCTTGGAGCATTTATCGGCAATCAAGAACATCGTGGGAAGGGGTACGCCAGTGAGGCGTTGCTTCAGGTTGCTGAATACGCCTTTTACGTACTTGGTCTTAACCGTTTATATATGTATGTTTTAGCGGATAACGCCGGAGCGGTAAAACATCTTCAAAAATGCGGATTTCTCGTTGAAGGCACAATGCGTGAACACAGTTTTAAGAACGGAAAATTTAAAGATGTGCTGATATTCGGTATGTGTGAATCTGATTATAAAGAACATAATAACACGATTTAGGTCGGAATGTAGTCGGAAATTTTGAAACTTTTTTGATCATTTTCTGAATGGATTATTATGAAGACGATTGCAGTGATGCAGCCGTATTTATTCCCCTACATCGGTTATTTTCAGCTGATAGACTCGTGTGATCTTTTTGTTTTTTATGATGATGTCCAATATATTCAAAGGGGATGGATTAATCGCAATCGTATTTTACTTAATCATGAACCTTATTATATAACACTGCCTGTACAAAAGAAATTTCATCGAGCAACAATCAGAGAATGTTTATTGTCCAATGAAGCGGAAAGGGAAATACAGCGGATTCAGAAGACCATTAATCGAGCGTATAAAGCATCTCCCTATTTTTCCAACATTTATCCTTTAATTCAGTCTGTTTTCGAAAATAAATCAGTACATATTTCGATATTGGCTGAAGTCTCTATTTTGACTGTAATGAAATATTTGGATATAAAGACAAAAACTTCTCGATCTTCTGAGATTGATTATAATAAACATTTAAGAGGCGAACGTAGAATGATTGACTTGGTTAAAACCTTAAACGGGAACCGATATATCAATCCAATCGGCGGAGCTGAACTGTATACCCCGGAGCAATTTAAAGATGTTGGAATTGAGTTAAAGTTTTTGCAATCTAAACCACTGTCATATACACAATTTAAAAAGCCATTTGTTCCGTATTTGTCAATCATTGATGTGCTAATGTTTAATCCTGTTGAAAAAGTAAAAGTAATGCTGAAGGAATACGAGTTGGTATAAAATAGGGGTAATGATGGGACAAGAAATGCTTAAATCAAGACTTGAGAAAATCAATCAAGCCCATTTGCTGTCGTTTTGGGATGGGCTGAATGAAGTGCAGCGAGAGCGGCTGCTGGGGCAGGT
>DSAU01000157.1 GCA_011046315.1 bacterium | reverse complement strand
TTACCAACCACCAATCAGCTTCCTTATGTTTAGGCTGCTTTTTTGCCTGCCTAATTGCGCATAACTCGCGCATTGACTGCGGGGTTCGCCCCGCATCAGCGGCGAGCAACATAGCTGCCTTCAGATGAAACGAACCGCCGTTGCGAGTCCGTTGAATGCGGTTGTTAGGCAGAATCGCGGTGTGGCCCGAGTGTCTCAAGGTGGTTCCGAAGCCTCCTGCTCATTGTCGAAAACGACACCCATGTTATGGTCACCGAGAGAAAGCCACTTACGATGGGTAGCGCCTTAGCCAGCCCCCGGGCAAAGCTCTGCTTCGTCAATCGGATCCCGATCCACTTTGCGACCTGCTTTGACAGATTGTAGATACCCCACTTCGTGAGTGCCTGCTGTGGAAGACGTTTGAGCACTTGTGCACCGACGCGCTCGGCCAAGTCCCCCAGAAGTTTGGCCGCGCTTGCGGCACCGAACATGACGCCTACGAAGATCGTGAATACGAGGAGTGTTTGGTCGTCAGGCTCGGTGTCCTCCTCGAAGAGCTCAGGCCACCCGTGCAGGTACGCTAGCTTTTGAAGAATCACCGTAACATGCCAGAAGAACTGGGTGAGGTCGGCAGGAATCGTTCCTGCCATCCACCATCCGCCGGGGAGTCCTACCGTGAATGACGCGGCACTGACTCCGGCTCGATGCCAAGCGATGGACGATTGTGCAATCGACCGAATTGTCGATGACGGAATACCAGCCTTGGCAGGTGTCGTCTCGATGGCTTTCAGCACGATCGCCTCTGTGAAGTGTTTTGATAACTCCTTCTTCAGATAGGAGGTGCGGTCAATACGGGCGCCGGGCAAGGACAAGGCGGTGCGGAGCACTCGATTCCATACTTCGATCTTGCCGTTGCTGTCATTGTTGTCGGTCATCTCTGCCTCTTCTGCCTAACAAGTGATTATACAGATCTGTATAACATCCACAGTAAATTTAAAAAAATATTTCATAAAGTCAATGAAAATTATTGTTTTTGAAGATATTTTTTTGTATGTTCTTTGCAGTAACGCGAACTGCTTTTTGTTACAATTTGAATGTTATACAGAAAGATGAGTTTAAAATGATGGACCAAATTCCTACCAAAATTCAAAATCTGTATGTTGATTTTCTAAAAAAGAACAAACACCCAAAGTCAATTTCGTTGTTCTATAAGCTTGTTGAAAATCATAAAAATAAGGATTCGGAATCGCCACCTCTAAATGAAAGTGCTTCCAAACCTGCTGTCGAAAATTCTGGCAAAAAAATAGTTGCTTCCAAAAATCAGAGCTGGCAAAAAGAATTTCACATACTAAAAGATGAAATTCAACTACGCCAATATTCTCCTAGAACATGAAAAACCTACACCCACTGTACGAAAATTTCAACTGTACAGGAATTATTGGGGCACAGTGATATCCGAACTACAATGATTTATACCCGGATGCTTGAATATCCACATCCAAAAGAGATGAAAAGTCGGTATGATATTGATCGTGATGATCTATAAAAATGCGAATCATCCGCTTTTCCCGCTGTGTTTCCTTTTAAAAATCTATTTAAAAGAACAAAAAAGCTATGTCTTATAAATTAACCTTCGTGCGAGTGCTATAATGCTTCGTCCGAAGCACATTTCGTATCTGATCCAACAGTTTCGGCATGCTTTTGTTTTGGATTGGATTTTCACTTCAGCTTCAGCCATTGCCGCCTCTGAATTGTGATATGGTAAATGAGGTTGATTGCAGAAAAAACATAAGCAATTTTATCGAAAAAGTCAAGCCGAAAATTTTTTGGTTGAAAAAAATTGCTGATTGCGACTGTTTTTTTTTAAACACCGAACACACCGAATTCACTAAAGTTCACCGAAATTACTGAACTTCTTTGAATGAGATTATTGGGACAAGTCACGGTTGATTTTTTGCCGGCGCGGGAGGGAACTGGTTGGACTAAACAAGTGAACGGTCAGCGGTGTCGGTCCACTTGTTTTTACCGGAAAAATAGTGCAAATCAATTTATGAACGCATCATTATATTTCTTGCCGGTTGATTGGCGCCCTGTTTTTTCACTGCTTCAGCTACGGCGTTATAAACCGGCGCTTTTTCATCGAATTTCTGTCCGCCTTTGCCTGGTGTCACGCCGGCAACCACATTGGACCCGTATTCAATCATCTGGCAGGTATAAAATTTAAATATAAAACCGATTGAATTATTTTGCTAATTTTTTATTCAGGTCCATCATTGTTTTTTTATTAAATTCGGGATCAAGAGATTGCAAATAGGCAGATAATCGCACCCGCTTATTTTCAACATAGGGCCGTACCTGAAACAACCAGATAGATTTATCCTTGAAACCGAGCTCCACATCAAAGGGACCTTGTTTCTTGCCGGCTTTGGCGGATGACAATTTAGCGACCAGCTCATCGGCAAAAGTTCTGAGCTGATCCAGCTCTTGTTCATCAAGAATTGGTTGCTGAAAGAATGTGGTCACTTTCTTGACGCCAACCGCGCTGGGTAAGCTTATAAAGGTAGTTTCCCGGGAAGGAGAAAGCAGTCTGTTTTTGCCGTCGCTTTTCAACAGATAAGTTTCAGCAATTTGACCCTCAACAGCTCCGCCGGCGCCGCGATTGAAAGCCATTGTTACATCTTTCGGATCTGAGGATACCAGACCTGCAGTAATCAACACTCCGGATTTATCCACATTTACAGTGGGAATGATTAAAATCGCGATGTAGGGGACGTCCATGGACGTCCCCTACGGTTTAAATATAAAAAAAACAAAAAAACCAATAATCCAACTGGTCATTCATATTAATAATGTCATTCCAACATGTTTTTAGCCGGAATCTCCTGAATATATGTGCAAATTAATATTTAAAAGTTCTATTATTGAAATTCCGGCATTCCGCTTCGCTCCAGCCGGAATGACAGTTGAATTGTTACGGATATGGTTGGTTTACTGATGTTATAGCTAAATCTTTTGTTTATTATCGTTAAAATTCTTATTGACTTTATTTTATTAAAGTATTATCTTAAAGTTGAATTTTTAACTACAAAATTTGAATAAGGATATGAAAGATAGAGTTATAGCTGATCCTAACATTTGCGACGGCGAGCCTTGAATATGCATCATATTTAGCAACAGAAAAATTGAAATTTTTTTTGCGGATAACGCTGACCGCAGAGTTTTGGGGTTATAGGAAATGCAATAAGAACATAGCTTCGCGAATAAATTAATGAAAAGCAATCACAGATTTTACCGATTTCACCAATTTTTATTTTCGTGCTATCTGTGAAATCTGTGGTATTATTTTTTTCTATACTAAAACTTTCAATTTCCGATACAGATACAGTAAATTATGGCAACGACATCTCTACCAAAAGACTTCAAAGATTTTTTGCGGTTGTTGAATTCCCACAAAATTGACTACTTACTCATTGGCGGGTACACAGTTGGATATCATGGCAATCCGCGTGCATGCAGAGCCGATTGTTTGGCTTGTTTTAGCGACGGGTGTTTAGTATGAAAAAAATTGATGACCGCAGCGCGCTGGCGGAGGAGCTGCTCTGTGAGCTGTGGGAGAAAAAATATTTTTGCGAATTGAAGCTGCGCACCATCGCTGGAGAAACCGTGACTATTG
>DSAU01000567.1 GCA_011046315.1 bacterium | reverse complement strand
GACTATTTATTAATAAGTTAATATTTGTGTACTTGGTGCCTGCTTTGTTTCCTTGGTGATTAAAAAATTACTTTTGATACATCCCCATTAGAAACGTAAAGACCCTCATGCCTGCGCATTTAGGCATCTCCACACGTATTGATATAATTGTGAATCCAAAAATAGGAATTGTTTTTGCATAACGACTTATTCTCATTGAAAATGAAGACTCCTGCATTTGCAGGAGATAAAAGCTGAATAGATGGAGTCCACTTGAATATGTCAGTTAACTTTGCTGATGTGGGCTGTCAAAGTGGACTCTATCTTTGTTACGACATAACCAGCAGCAACTAATGTTTTACTCAATATTTCAATTTTTTGCTTGTAATTCTGCCAAAGATATTCTATATTTAGCCTGCTTAAAACTCGGTGGTAATGGATTTTAGCTCTTGCTAATGAGCTCGACAATAGCAGATGATTTTTGGAATTGGCGATTGTATTTAATTAAAAATGTGTTGAATTGTGATGAGTACAGGAGGAGTTAACATGGCGAACAATATTGACAAGATTATGAATCCGAAGTCGATTGCGGTTGTGGGTGCATCAAACCGCCCGGGAAGCGTTGGTTTGGCAGTGACAAGTAATATTATTAAAGGCGGTTATCGGGGCATCCTTTATCCGGTAAACCCAAAATCGCCATCGGTTCAAAGCATAAAATCTTATCCCAATATTTCAGATATTGCGGATGAAATAGATTTGGCAGTAATCATTGTGCCGGCGAAGGCTGTTTCTACTGTTATCGAGCAGTGCGGTAACAAGGGCGTCAAAGGCGCCATTGTGATCACGGCTGGTTTCAAAGAGATCGGCGGTGAAGGTGTTGAACTGGAGAACGAATTAAAATCCACTGCCCACAAACATGGCATAAGCGTGATCGGTCCGAATTGTCTCGGTGTTATTAATAATGATGAAAATACGAGAATGAATGCCAGCTTTGCTACCAAAATGCCTCTGCCGGGAAACATTGCTTTTATCTCCCAGTCCGGGGCGCTCTGTACCTCGGTGCTGGATTATGCCGACGGCAGGAATATTGGCTTTTCAAAGTTTATTAGTTTTGGTAACAAAGTCGATGTCAGCGAGATTGACCTGCTACGCTATCTGCGCGATGATCCCCAGACCGATGTGATTCTGATGTATCTCGAGGACATTAGCGATGGTCATCAATTTCTTGAAACCGCGCGTGAGATCGCCTGGGATCATCAAAAGCCGATGATCGCGCTGAAATCCGGGCGTTCGGCTGCTGGCGCGCGCGCCGCAGCTTCCCACACTGGCTCGTTAGCCGGTTCGGACAGCGCTTATGACGCCATCTTTTTTCAGAGCGGTATTCAGCGGGTGGATAGCATTAATGAACTGTTGGATTATGCAGCGGCTTTTGCCAAACAACCGGTTCCAAAAGGAAAGCGGATCGCAATTGTTACTAACGCCGGCGGTCCCGGTATTATGGCGACAGATGCTGCTATTCGACAAGGATTGGAAATTGCGGAGCTCTCTGAAGCCACTAAAGAGAAATTGAAGCGTGACTTGCCGCCTACTGCCAGTATTAACAATCCGGTGGATATCATCGGAGACGCAACCCATGAGCGCTACGAAGCCTCGATTCGTCACATTCTGTTGGATGAGAATGTCGATGGCGCCCTGGTGATCCTCACCCCACAGGCAATGACTGATATTGTGGAAACCGCCGCAATTGTTCCCAAAGCATCTGAGTTGATCGATAAACCGGTGCTTTGTTCGTTTATGGGCATCGTGGATGTTTCCGAGGGGATAAAACTGTTGGAGAAAAACGGCTACCCAAATTATGCGTTTCCTGAAGAAGCAGTGCGTTCGATGGCGTCAATGGTACGGTTCAGTGATCACATGAAGTTTGCCGACCGAAATTATGTCAAATTTGATGTGGATAAGGACAAGGTCGCTGGAATTATTAAAGAAAAATTAAAAGATCACCAATCCAGCTATCTGAGTCAACGTGAAGCCAACGTGATATTGGGCCTTTACGGTTTCCCGGTTTTAAAGAACCAGTTAATTACGGACAGCTCCCAGATTGCAAAAGCGGCTGAACAGATCGGATATCCGGTAGTGATGAAAATTATGTCTCCGGATATTGTTCACAAATATGACGTTGGTGGTGTAATTCTTAACATCGAAAATTATAAAGACGCCAAAGAAGCCTATGAAACCATTATCAAAAAAGTTAAAGCCTATAAAGCTGACGCTAAAATTGACGGCGTTTTGCTCGAAAAGATGGCAAAGAAGGGGGTGGAGGTCATCCTCGGCGCTTTCAAAGACCCGAAATTTGGTCCCATCTGCATGTTTGGGCTTGGCGGCACTTATGTGGAGGTAATGAAAGATGTAACTTTCCGATTGGCGCCGATGTGGGATATCAGCGCCCAGCGGATGATCGAAACTATCAAAACCTACCAAATTCTCAAAGGGGTGCGCGGGAATCCGCCCTCGGACATTAAAGCGATAAAAGAGTGTATTTTGAGGCTGTCTCAGCTGGTGTGTGAACATCCGGAAATTGCAGAATTGGACATTAATCCGCTGATCGCTCACCCTGAAGGAGAAGGTTGCGCCGTTGCTGACAGCCGGATTTTGTTGAAAGGACAATGATGGTGCGCTTTTACCGCTTCAATTCAGCGGACGGTAAATATTAAACGGTAACTTTTTTGACATATTATCAGGCCTTTTCTTCGAGCCGATTTTTAATTATTTTCAGGATGGCTTGAGGCAGCAACTTCGGTTACATTTTAGCAAGAAGGACTTAAGTAATGTTATTACTACAAAGAAAATTGCCGTGCTACAAATAAAAAAAAGCTCGGAGCACCAACGCCGAGCTTTTTGAAGGAGAAAAGCACCAAGATGATTTATGTATAAGGAACACATAAAGGGAGGTATTTAGGGTCAAATTTAATAGTAAACTTATTTCCTTGAACAGGGCGTGCTGTCACATCCCATCATCACTTCTCGCTTGTTAAGCTTTCCCGCACGCCCTTTTCAAGTCCTCTCAATATTTTCACTCTGTTTAATACAATTTGTGTGCCACAAAAACATTCACAGACATAAATTGTTGATAAATAATACAGTTAGATTCATATTGTTACAGCTTATCATTGAAATTTTGCCAATTGGTAGCTGCCAAAGTGCTTAGTTCCCGGCATCAAAAAAACATTTTACCGCATTGTTAACGGATAATGTTAATGAAATGAACCGGTTAATTCAATTCAGCTTCCATGTTCTAATTCCGGCGCAATTCGGAAATAGAACACAATTGTCAAGCGGGCGCCGTCAATTACCCGCTTTTTTATTTTTTAGAATTATTTGACTTGATTTTTAACATAAATTTTATTCTATTACCAAATTAATCTTGCAAAAAAACGCAAGATTAATTTGGTAATAGAAGAAAGCATTGGGAATAAGTATTAGAGAAATAATGAGTTATATGAAAAATGATGTAGGAATATCGCAAGGTACTATTATTCCAGTAGCTTTCAACAAAATATTTAGCTTAGATAATGAGATAGAATTTTATAGAGAGTATATCGATCTTATTTTTCAGGATTTTGGAACTGATATCTTAAATCTGGGCGACCCAATTATTTATTTGATAGATTGTTTAT
>DSAU01000030.1 GCA_011046315.1 bacterium | reverse complement strand
CCAGACGGCCGATGGCTATTTGTCCCACATAGTGGTCGTAATCCAGGTTGGTCACCAGAAATTGCGGGATTGAATCGTCATTGGCTTTAGGCCCGGGAATTCTTGAGATAATTGTATCGAATAAAGGCCGAAGGTTTTCCGATTCATCGTTCAGCTTGTAATGGGCAACGCCTGTCTTCGCATTGGTGTAGAGAATTGGGAATTCGATCTGTTCTTCACTGGCATCGAGATCGATAAACAGATCGTACACTTCATTTACCACTTCCTGAATGCGCGAATCTGCTCTGTCGATTTTATTGATGACGAGAATAACCGGCAATTGTTTGGTAAGGGCTTTTTTCAGAACAAAGCGGGTCTGGGGTAGCGGGCCTTCACTGGCATCCACGAGCAGCAACACGCCATCGACCAGGTTTAAACTGCGTTCCACTTCTCCGCCAAAATCAGCGTGCCCCGGCGTGTCGACGATGTTGATCTTTACATCATGATACCAGATGGCCGTGTTCTTGGCCATGATCGTGATACCGCGCTCCCGCTCAAGATCCATTGAATCCATAATACGCTCGGCAACCTGCTGATTTTCCCTGAAAATGCCGCTCTGCTTCAACATCCCATCCACCAGCGTGGTCTTTCCGTGATCCACATGGGCGATGATGGCAATATTTCTAAATTCAGTTTTTTGCATAGGTATTGGTGCTTTTCTGAAAATGAGGTGATTCTTCTAAATGCTTATTAGTGCTTATTACAATTAACATTCGGGCAAAGTGACTGGTGAAATGTGATTTGTGAGTGGTGAATCAACAATCACCGCTCACCAGCGACCGCTTACATTACCCCTAATTTCCTTTTATATTTTGTTTTTTTTCGTCTTGCATTCCTGTCGCCGTTCCCATTTCCATTGTAAGAAGCATGCTCAAAATTACCCTCGCGGCTGCTGATTTCCACAATGACTTTCTTTTTATTCAATGTAATATTTTTAAATCCGGCCAACAAGGCTTTGGCGAAATATTCATCCACTTCGAAAAACGAAAACTTTCTCATAATATTAATTCTGCCGACTTCCACATTTCGCTGACGCGTGCTTCGATTCACCAGCCCCAGCAAATCCGGCGGCGTGATTTTATCTTTCTCGCCAAGATTAATATAAAATCGTGTGAAACCAATTTCAGGAATAAGCCTCGAATAGCCCGCTCGTTTGTTCCCGTTTGTCTTCGGCTTCCTGAATTCACCTCTTTCCCTTTCACGGGGAGGGCTCAGTTCATCGGCATCTTTGTAGTACTCTAAAAACCGGTTGAATTCCATGGCCACAAAATGTTTGATCAAATCCTCACGGCTCAGACTTTCCAGTTTTTTGTAAACAGCCGGCAGAAATTTTTCAATTTCCTCATGGTCAACTTCAATTGTGCTCAATCGACCGACAATATTCAGCACTCGCTTTTCGCACACTTCTTTTCCGGTGGGAAGCTGCTTCAATTCAAATTTCTTTTTCAGTAATTTTTCGATGTCAGTAATTTTGTATTTTTCTCTCAGGTTGGTAATAGCGATGGAAATGCCATTGTGGCCGGCTCTGCCGGTTCTGCCGCTGCGATGAATATAGGTAATTATGTCATCCGGCAGATTGTAATTAATAATGTGCGTCAAATCTTTCACATCCAGCCCGCGCGCTGCAACATCGGTGGCTGTGAGAAGATGAAGATTCTTCACCCGAAATTTGTGCATGACAGATTCACGCTGGGCCTGGGAAAGATCGCCATGCAGGGCATCCGCATTGTAGCCATCCTGGATGAGCTTGCGCGCAACTTCTTTGGTCTCTTCCCGGGTTCGGCAGAAAATGATGCCATAAATGTTTGGATTGTAATCCACAATTCGTTTCAATGCCAGATAACGATCTTTTTCATGTACGTTGTAGCAGAGGTGCTTCACTTGTTCAGCGCCGGCATTTCGTTCTCCGACTGAAATTTCAATGGGGTCACGCATATACTTTGTCGCCAGTTTTTTCACGTCTTTGGACATGGTCGCTGAAAACAACAATGTGGTTTTGGTGGCCGGCGTTCTGTCGAGAATGGCGTCTAATTCTTCCCGAAAACCCATTGACAGCATTTCGTCTGCTTCGTCCAGCACAACGGTCTCGATTTCGGAAAGGTCGATTATTTTTCGCCGGTTCAGCAAATCGTTCATTCTGCCCGGTGTGGCGACGATAATGTGTGCGCCTCTTTTCAGCGCTCTCATCTGGCTGACAATATCCGCGCCTCCATATACGGTTACAATATTTAATCCTCGGATGTGTTTGGAGTAATTGTTGAGATCATTTGCAATCTGCAAGCATAATTCCCGTGTCGGAGAAAGAATTAGCGCCTGAGGATTTTCATTTAACAAATCAATTCGCTGAATTATCGGCAAGCCAAATGCCGCTGTTTTCCCGGTTCCTGTTTGGGCAAAACCGAGAATATCCTGTTCGTTTTTTAATAATGTTGGAATTACCCTCTCCTGAATGGGCATGGGAGAGTCGAATCCCAGCTCCTCAATGCCTTTCATCAATTCGGATTTAATTCCAATTTCTTCAAAAGTTACCATTTTACCGCCTTACGTAATTATTTAAACATCGCCCGTTCCATAACTTGTTTTATGACGAGCGAAAAAACTATCCTTAAAAATCTCGAGCTGTATCTGATTAAAAAAACTTACTGTGCTTTGTGCAATCTCTGTATTCCCTGTGGTTAATCTTTTAACGATTATTATCAGACCACACAGCACAAAAAAACCCACCACGGCATGCAGAACGTTAGCGGTCTGCCAGAGCCAGAGGTGGGCAGAATTTGGAAATTGTGCAATAATAATTTTTACATTGAAACCAGTATTTCGCCGATTTTGCAAATCTCTTTGTTTGAAAATCAGCTTGAGCAATGATGAAGCTTCACTCAATAAATCTGCATTTATGTGAAAATCAAATTATTTGATCAAATTCACCGCTACCAAAAATTTTTCAGGAATCGACATTTTTTCCAATGGAACGGTCGAAAAAATATCGCCTTGCCGCTTAAAATTATTGGGTCTAAAAGTACACAATCTATCCATCAATGTCAACAAAAATTTAATTTATTTTCAGTCATAGATGGAGACGTAGACCGAGGCCATCGCTTTGTTTTTAAAAACATTAAAGATAGATGGCTTAATTTAAAAATTTTATCATCTGTCAAATAATCAGGTTATCAAGCGATGGCATCGGTATTCCAGCTGTAAGTGACGTATTACCGATTTCTGTAAGACATTAATTAATTGTGGTCTATTGATGCAGTTGCTTGTTGAAACAACGGTTATAGTAATGGTGAGTTTTTTTAGCTAATTATTGAATTAATTGTTTAAAAGGAAGTAATGGCAACCGCTGGCATTCCTACCAGGGACAAAATTGGTTCCGTGTTCTGATGAATAAGCTGATTGCTGAGAAGCTATCTACCGATGTTTATGCTGTTTTGTAGTTTTTTCATCACAATTTTTTTGTGATTGAAGGGGAACTTGATTGTGGTTAAGACGTTACATTTTTAATTAAAATTAATACGGGACAATCTTTATTCGTTATTTTTAAATGAATTGGGAGCCGCAGTACGTAACAGATCACAGGGAGATTAGAGTCATCTTAAAAAAATATAAATAATTACTCTGTCTATAATAT
>DSAU01000306.1 GCA_011046315.1 bacterium | reverse complement strand
GCCTGATATCAGTTGTTTGAATTATGATCTTTTCTTTATAATAATGCTGCTCTCAATTTTTGTTTTTCTTCGCGAGCCCAATTATCCATATATTTTTTTAAACCTGGCTATTTTTTCGCTGTTTTATCTATCCGGCTTTGTGGTGATGTTTTCTGGTGTGGACTACTTGTTTGGCGATGCCAAGTTACCATACATTTTATGGGCTTATCGAAAAATAATTATCAGCGTGATGACCTGTATCATGGTCATTTTTATTCCGACAAGTTATATTTTTTACAATGCAAAAAGTAGCTATCGGTATCTAATTTCATTCGTGATTGTTCTGCCTATTTCAGCGCTTTATTTTAAGGGCTTTTTGCTGGATTGGAAATTAATCTTTCACGAGCAAGCTCAGTATGAGCTGCTATCCGGTGTAGTCGGTATGAACTTTTTGGCAATATTTCTAATTGGAATTTATGGATTAGCATATTTTATACAGCTTCGTCCTGTTTCCAACTACATCAATCTAATTTTATTTAGTACGCTGATATTTTTAGTAATTGATATTAATGATAATTATTTTATCATTGAAAACAAGGCATTACCGATTGTCAGCCAGGTTTTTCTTTTAGTCAATCTGTTAGCATTTATTTTGATATTATTGCATAAGCTGATGTTAATGGATAATGATTTCACAATATTTTATGAAAATTTACTTGAACGCAAAATTCAATTAAACATAAAAGTTGTCCCCAAAAAGGTTATCAGCGAGCGGGTCGTTAATTATTTAAAATTTAAATTTAGACCACTTGCCAATAAAATATGTTCAATAGTTTTGATGGTCGTTGCGCTGTTCTTTTTTCTTTATTTTTATCCGTTTGGCTATGAAAAGATGAATTTGCTGATATTATTTATCATTTTTTTTATTTTACTTATGTACCTGGTCGTATTGGTCAGGCGACGTTCTAAAAGGATACAATATTTAACTCAAAATAAGGCTGAGGTTTAAAAGGAAATTTAAAATAGTTACAAATTTAGATATAATAACAACTAAACAGAAGGTGCAAAAAATGGAAAACAAACTCGTTACAAACGGTGAGGCTCAAGTTCAGGAAGAGCCGATTATCGGAAGCAGCCCTGAAACGAAAAGATTACGTCGGGCAGTAAAAAGACTGGCAAAATCTAACAACAATGTACTGATTGTTGGTGAGACTGGCGTCGGAAAAGAATTCGCCGCCCGCCACATCTTTCAATTAATAAGCCACCGTTACAATAAGACATTTGTGAAGATCAATTGTGCGGCGCTTGGTAAAACCATCGATCAGAAAGACCTGTTTGGAGAAAACAGTGAAGGCGACCAGGCAGTAATGAGGTCTGTTGGTTTACTCGAAAAAGCGCATGGCGGCGTATTATTTCTCGACAACGTGAATGAGATGCCGCTTGAATTTCAGCAAGATTTTTTGCGAATAATCGATGACGGCATGATACGGCGCATCGGCAGCGACGAAAGCATTAGCATCGATATGCGCGTTATTTCGACATCGGCAATAGATTTGCTGCCGGATATTGAAACCGGGCGGTTTAACAAAGAATTGTACTATTTATTAAACACATTGACATTGGTGATCCCACCGCTGCGTGATCGCAAGCAGGATATCCCGGAATTGTTCGCCTACTATCTGAAAAAGTATTGTCAGCAGGAAGGCAAAGAAGAACCCGCGGTTCAATCTGAAATTTTCGAGTCGATCATGGGGTATAATTGGAAAGGCAATATTCGCGAGCTCGATAATACAGTTCAAAATCTGGTAATGATGTCGCCGGAAGGAGAGCTATCAGTTGAGTTTCTGCCATTCAGAATTAAAAAACATCCTTACGAATTTCTCGAGCCGCGTAATTTAAAACGTGTGATTTCTGAGATTGAAGTTTTTTTGATTAAAAAAGCGCTGGTGAAATATGGTGGCAACCAGGTAAAAGCAGCCAAGCTTTTGGGGGTTCCGGAAGCAACGTTGCGGTTTAAGATGAAGAAATATTCAATTCCGAAAGAATAAATTGAACTAAATTAATGATTGGTAAAATTAAAGCAGGCGCTGATGATCGACTAAAAATCAGCGCCTGTTTTGTTTTTAGAAGAGGTCTGCTATTCTTTTTCCCAGAAACGTATTTTATTTTTTAATGAAAGCTTCTCTTTGGGCAGTTCCAAAATCAATCCGCTTTCACTGAAAAAGAACAGGTCACCGATCATCAATCCGATCGATTTGCGCAGTGGTTTCCAATTTTGACGGTAAGCTTCGCTGTCCACCCGAGTACCTTCTCTGAATTTTTGAACCAGCCGCACTCGTTGCGGAAAGTTTCGATTTATCATAAACGGCGAGTGGGTGGTATAAATTAATTGGTTTTTTAGTGCAAAATTTTCTAACACTTTAACCAAATCTTTCTGGCCGGCAGGATGTAAATGGATTCCCGGTTCGTCAATCAAGAATACGAATTCATTGGCTCTGGCTTCATAGGTCTGCGCCAGGAAATTTATGTAAAACGATAGATACCATCGAAAACCAAGACTTCTGGACTCCGGAGTGTCGAAAACAGTGGTGCTATCCGAAACATCGATGTAGAGCAGCTTGCCATTGACGTTAAGTTTAATTTCGATGGTCGGCTCTTGTGACCACACACGCCTGATTTGGTCGGTAATAACCCGGCTTGCCTCTTCAGAGGCGCGGCGGCCTCGCGTCGAATCTTCAAAAATGACTTCCAGATTTTGCAAGCCCCCCACCCGCAGCAGGTTACGTTCAGTGGTATAACCCGGGCGCCCGTCAACCAGACTGTAATAATCCACCCGGTTCTTAAGCAGCGGGATGGAATCGAAATAGACAATTTTCGGTAAAATACGCAGGAACTTTTTCATATCAGCGATGGGAATTTCATCCTCATCAATGAAAACCCGATAGTCGGTAATTTCAGGACCATCTTTTTTCACGAAAAAACTTTCAGCGGTTTTAAAGGCTTCGGATGTTTGTAGCAATTTGATTCGGTTTTCTTTGGTAATGTTAAAGAATTCAACGATTATTTCGGGACATTTTTTTTGATAATAATAATCTGAATATTGGCAGGTCAGCGAATTGTCAAAAGCAGCGTCGTAATTAAAGGCAGTCAGGGCTTTGAGGATGTTGGTTTTTCCACTTTCATTTGGTCCGATCAGTACTGTGATTTTCGGATCAAAGGGAATGGTCAGCTCAAAGATAGATTTAAATGCCCGGATAAATACATTAGAAATGGTCATAGTCGGTTTGTCCCTGTCTTTAAATAAACTGTCGTAGGTTTTATTACGTTAATATAACAAGTCATCAAAAACAAGTCAAGGAAAAACTTTGATTCGAAGAAAATTTTTCTTTTTTGAAAATGGAAATGAATTGTTCCAAAGTCAATAATGGTCTGATTTGGGTTGGTTATTTACCCTTGACTCTTATCAAAAATTATTGTATATTAGTCGATTAATAAATGCTTGATTCAGCAGAATATGACACCCATCCGAAACAAAATTTTGCTGACCAGGAGGTTTCAATAATGGTTGAACGATTTAACGTCGAGAGACAATTTCGACGTGGCCGGGCAAATTCTGCTTCAGTGGAAGTTCCAAAGTTGCGAATTGGGTTCATTGAAAAGCGTGATTATTTTGATTTTAAAATTGATGGCACATTTTCGGTGTATAATGATCTTGGATACG
>DSAU01000588.1 GCA_011046315.1 bacterium | reverse complement strand
TCGGTGGAAAATTTTCCGGGTTTTTCAAAAGACCGGGCGTCTATTTTTTCCATTGGACCCATAACGAGAACAGCCATCAGCGCTATTGTTAAAATGAATTTCATACCTGCTCCAGTGCAAATTTATTTTGGTAAATAATTGCAGAAGTGCTTTCAAACTAATACAATATAGCATTCGGCGAGTAGAATTGCAAGAAAAAAATCTGACCAACAAAATCATTGCGGGGCAACTCCGTTTTGGTTTAAGTTCCGGGTTGTTCCCGCCTCTCGTTCATCGCTGAAATAAAAACAGCCAGCGCCGCTTCTCAGCAAAGCGCTGGCTTTCGTCTTGTAATGCGAGATTTATCCCGCTCCAAGAATTTTCATGCGAAATTTATCCCACCCTTTGCAGGCGAGATAAATTTAGCGCTACTATCCGCATTCTGAAAAACCACAGTTGCGACACACCGCGCAGCCACTTTCCGGTTCGACCTGTCCGCCGCATTCGGGACAGGCGCCGGAATAACTAATTAAATCATTTGTCAGCTCAGGCGAATTGAGATATTTTTTGATCGCCTTTGCCATGGCGTCGGGACAGGATGTGACTCTGGTCCTGCCCAAACCAGTGGGCTTGTGGCAATTAATTCCAATGAGCTCTTTTTCGATTTCTTCCGGTTTTATACCGCTACGCCACGCCAGTGAGATCAAGCGTCCGATGGCTTCCGACTGACTGGCTGCACAGCCGCCGGCTTTTCCGATGGTGCTGAACAGCTCGAAGGGTCCGTTTAAATCCTCATTGATGGTGACGTACATGGAGCCGCAACCAGTGGTGATGCGAATTGTTTTTCCGGTTAATACATCGGGGCGCTTTCGCTTTGGCTGAGCCACCACGGTTCTGGTCTCCGCCGGCAATTCGGCTTTGCCCCGATTCAACACCTGAACTTCACGGCTGCCATCACGGTAAATGGTAACGCCCTTACACTTCAGTTGATATGCCAGCTCAAACACATGGCGGACATCGTCAACTGTCGTCTGGTTGGGAAAATTCACTGTTTTTGAAACGGCATTATCGGTGTATTTTTGAAATGCCGCCTGCATTCGAATGTGCCATTCAGGTGAAATTTCATGAGCAGTCACGAAGACCTTTTTGATTTCATCCGGGATCTCATCAATTTGCTGAATACCGCCTTTTTCCAACACAGCATCCATCAGATCCTCATTGTAAAATCCCATGGTTTCAGCCGTTTGTTTAAACAGCGGTTGGAGTTCCTGTAGCTTATCATTATCCATAACATTGCGCCAGTAGCTGAGCGCAAACAGCGGTTCGATGCCCGAAGAACATCCGGCGATGATGCTGATGGTACCGGTGGGCGCAATTGTGGTTCGGGTTGCGTTGCGGAAACCGGGACCATGCTCGCGATAGATACTGCGCTCAAAATTTGGAAAAACGCCGCGTTGTTGAGCCAGCTCTGTCGACATTTCATCCGCAGCTTCAGAGATGAATTGCATCACCTGTTCCGCAATTTCCAAAGCCCGCTCAGAGTTGTAAGGGATTCCCATTTTGATCAGCAAGTCCGCAAAACCCATGATACCAAGACCGATCTTACGGTTTCCTCGGGTCATCTCTTCAATTTGCGGCAGTGGAAATTTGTTTTTATCAATCACATTATCCAGAAAATGGATGGCATTGCGAACTGTTTGCCGTAGCTGGTCATAGCGCAGCTTACCATTTGCCACAAATTTGGACAGATTGATCGATCCCAGGTTGCAGCTCTCATAAGGCAACAATGGTTGCTCGCCGCAAGGATTGGTGGATTCGATTTCGCCAACTTCCGGTGTCGGATTATCCGCGTTGATGCGGTCGAGAAAAACAATTCCCGGATCCCCGTTTCTCCACGCCATTTCAACAATCTTATCAAAGACATCGCGTGCTTTTAGCTTCCCATTCGGTTGATTATTTCTGGGATTTATCAGTTCATATTCTTCGTCGCGACTCAGAGCAGTCATAAATTGTTCGGTCAATCCCACCGAAATATTAAAATTGTTGAGCCGAAAATTATCTTGTTTGCAGGTGATAAAACTCATAATATCCGGATGATCCACCCGTAACACCGCCATATTAGCGCCGCGACGCGTTCCACCCTGTTTGATAGCTTCGGTGGCTGCATCAAAAACTGTCATAAAGGAGATCGGCCCACTGGAGACGCCCTTGGTGGATTGAACAATGTCGGTGTTAGGACGGATGCGAGAAAACGAAAAGCCAGTGCCGCCGCCGCTTTTATGGATCAAAGCTGTGTTCTTTACTGTTTCAAAAATGCTTTCCATCGAATCATCAACCGGCAGAACAAAACAGGCAGATAGCTGCCCCAATTCTCTGCCGGCATTCATCAGCGTCGGTGAATTGGGAATGAATTCACAATTTGCCATCATTGAATAGAACGTATTGGCAACCGCTTCAATATCCGCATCCTTATCATAATTTTGATCCGCTGATGCAATAAAGCTGGCAATCCGTCGAAACATTTGTTCGGGGGTTTCAACAACATTCCCATTTTCGTCTTTTTTTAAATAGCGCCGTTTTAAAACAGTCATTGCATTTTCTGATAACTTCAAAACCGACACATTCTCTGGAGCTCCGTCATCTTCATCGCGAAATAAATCTTTAATGCGTCTCTCCTCGGGAACTTCTTCTTCATGTCGATTCTCATCACCGTTTCCCTGCTCACCCAACACCCGCTGAATCGATAAATCATTGAACAAATTCATGGTTTGTGAATCTTTACTTGCTAAAGCTGACATGGCACTTCCTCATCAATTTGCATATATCAGGGGCTTTATTACGAATTAGGGCTTAAATGGTAACGCTTAAGCAATTACAATATACAACTCTGAGAGTTAATTGTCAAGCTAAAAATAAAAAAAAATATCTATATTTTGTGTAGTTTTATAAATGCCATACAATATATAGCGATATGTTGGCTACACAACATATTGTAAAGGCTAATGCTATTGGCTTGAGCATCGCCAAAAATTTCTTGACTTGTAATTAAATAATCTTTATATTAGCCTGCTGAATTAATAATCTTTTTAACCAATTAAAGATGCCATTTTCAATGAAAAAGGGTGGCGTACAGCAAAATCATCAAAAATCCAGGGTGATAAGGTGCAACAACAACAGGACGCCAAATTCATCATTAAAACAATACAGTTAGCAAAGCGCGGTTTGGGCCGGGTGAGTCCCAACCCGATGGTTGGATCGATTGTTGTCAAAGATTGCCGCATCATCGGAACCGGTTTTCACAAATGCTTCGGTCAAGAGCATGCTGAAGTCGCTGCGATTCGCGAGGCTGGTGTCGACGCCTGCGGCGCCACATTATATGTCAACCTTGAGCCATGCTGCCATCACGGAAAAACTCCACCCTGCACTGAAGCCATTATCCGGGCGGGAATTAAACGGGTTGTAATCGGTATGGTCGATCCCAATCCGCTGGTGAATCAACAGGGGATTCAAATTTTACAACAAAACGGCATTGAAGTGACCACCGGGGTCGAACAGCAAGCCTGCGAAAATTTAAACCGTGCTTTTATCAAATATATCACTCAAAAGCTACCTTATGTAACCATAAAAATCGCTCAATCGCTCGATGGCCGCATTGCAACCGAATCTGGGCATTCTCAGTGGATCACCAACGAAGCGGCGCGCCGGGAATCTCATCGCATCCG
>DSAU01000160.1 GCA_011046315.1 bacterium | reverse complement strand
GCTGCATTTTAATTTGCACAAAACTTTTGCCACACCCCACGGCGGCGGTGGTCCCGGTTCGGGTCCCGTCGGCGTCTCGGAAAAACTGGTCGATTTTTTGCCAGTTCCACGGATCGTTAAGCGCGGTGAACAGTTTGGTCTCGAAGAGAGCTTCGCTAAAAGCATTGGCAGGGTCCACTCTTTTTATGGCAACTTTGGCGTGATGGTCAAAGCCTATGTTTACATTCGGATGTTGGGAAATCAGGGATTGAAACGGGTAAGTGAGAACGCCATCATTAATGCCAATTATTTAAAAGCCCGGCTTAAACAATATTTTGATATTCCATATTCCGGTACGCCGATGCATGAGTTTGTGATGTCCGGCTCGAGGCAAAAAAAACAGGGGGTTTCGACACTCGATATAGCAAAACGACTGCTGGATTTTGGGTTTCATGCGCCGACAGTTTATTTCCCATTGATCGTTAATGAAGCGCTGATGATCGAACCCACGGAAACCGAGTCCCTTGAAATGCTGGATGCGTTCACCGATGCGCTTATCCGGATTCTGGATGAAGTTGAAAAAGATCCTGAACTGGTTCATACCGCCCCCCATCGGGCGCCGGTTGCCCGTCTCGATGATGTCCGAGCGGTTAAAGAGCCGGATGTTTGTTTTAAGTTTGAATAGGTGAAGCTGTTGGCTTAAATTTTGCTGGATTATTTGATGTTTAGCCTGTATTGATTTACATTCAAGAACTGCAACTCAGGAGATCTGCAACATGATTGAGCTCACGCCGAATGAATCCACCGTGCTGGTCGTCGATGACCTCCACCTGAATCGCAAATTACAAAGACTGTATTTAACAGAGGTGGGTTATCGAGTGGTTTTGGCTGAGGACGGAATTGATGCCTTGCATAAGGTCAAAGATGTTTTGCCCGATTTGATTTTACTGGATGTGATGATGCCTCGAATGAACGGATTTGAGGTGTGCCGTCACATCAAGCATAATGTCAAAACGCGCTATATTCCGATAATAATGGTTACTGCGCTGAATGAGATTGAGAGCAAGATCAAAGGAATCGAATCCGGCGCTGATGATTTCATTTGTAAGCCGTTCAATAAATTGGAATTGCTGGCGCGTGTCAAATCGCTGTTGCGAATTAAATATTTGAATAAAGAGCTGCAACTTAAAGTTCGGCAGTTGGAAGACGCGCAAATTGAGCTGAAAAAATTGGCGGTCACCGATGGATTGACTGGAGCGTATAACTACCGGTTTTTCAAAGAACAATTGCAAAAGGAAATCACCAGAGCACAGCGCCACAAAAGCCATGTTTCCATTGTGATGATTGATATTGATTACTTTAAAAATTATAACGATACCCATGGTCACCCGGCTGGAGATGAAGTGCTCAAGACCATTTCAGCGTTGTTGAAAAAAAATATCAGAAATTTGGACGTTGCCGCCCGTTACGGCGGAGAAGAGTTTGTTCTCATCCTGATCGAATCGGATAAAAACGCTGCCAGCATTGTCGCCAGAAAGATAAAAGACCTGGTCGAAAATTTTAAATTCAAAGCTGAAGAAACACAACCCAATGGCAAGATTACCGTAAGCATGGGCGTTTCCACTTATCCCGATGATGCTCAATCGTTTGGACAATTGGTGGAATTGGCAGATGAACGTCTCTACAAAGCCAAAAATGCTGGTAGAAATCGGGTTGTGTTGACATAGAGTAAATAGAGGGTTAAGGAAACATGGAAATTAAAAAAGCGTTTTCGCCAAAGTTGTTTTTAATTATTTGGGCAATCACGCTAATTCCATTGCTAATCGTTTTTCTTTATCTGTTAAGATTGGAGCTTCAGGTAAATGACTCGCAGTTAAGCGGTCATTTGATGAATTTTGCCCTGTTGTTTTTGCTGTCTCTGGCGCTGGCGTTTTTTGGCGCCCAATTGATTTCAAAGTCTTTGTTTGAACGGTTTTCCAAATACAACGACATCGCTCGTAAAATTGCCGGGGGTAAGTTTGAATTGCGCTTGCCGGTGGACTCAGAAGATGAGCTGGGCAAGTTGGCGAAATTTTTCAACATGTTGACCAAAGAGCATCACGAAATTCAGAAAAAAGGAGTTGGTGAAAAGCTGTTCGAGCGGGAAAAAATTCAAGCCATTTTGAAAAATATCGGCGACGGGGTGATCGTCACCGACATTGATGATCGAATTGAGCTTTTAAATTCAGTGGCAGAAGCCTGGTTTAAACCCAGCCCTGACCAACGTACCAAGCTTCGAATTGATCAGCTAATCCCAGACGAAAAACTTTTAGCGTTAATTAAAAAAGTCAAAGCCGGCCAAAACCAGATCGATGAAAAAGTTGAAATTCTGCTCAAATCGGCTGAGCTGCAAAAAGAAATTGTATTGCAAGCCGTGGCAACCCGGGTAGTGAGTGAAAATAAAAAACTGCTGGGGGTTGCTGTCGCTTTTCGCGATCTCACGCGCGAAAAGGAAATTGACCAAAAAAAAACCGAAGTTGTATCCATGGTGTCGCACGAACTGCGCTCACCATTGACTTCGATCGCCGGCTTTAGCGAACTTTTGTTGGACAAAGGCATATCCAAAGAGCAAGCCCGTGATTATGCAGACATTATTTTGAAAGAATCCCGACGGCTCAACGATCTTATTAACAAATACCTCAATATTTCCAGAATTGAATCCGGAAAGAGTGAAGTTCAAAAAACAATGTTGAATCTGGAAGACGTTATACGCAGTGTCGTTGGTATGAATGGTTATTTAGCCGATTCCAAGCATATCCGGGTACAGCTTAATATTCCGGAAAATCTTTCTGATATTTATGCTGACCGACAGATGCTCGGTGAAGCCATTCTTAACTTATTTTCAAACGCGATTAAATATAGTCCTCCACATACAACCATCAAAATGCAGGTTGAAGATTCAGAGACCGCGCAAATAATCAGAATTAGTGATCAGGGATATGGAATTCCGGAAAAGGCGCTGGAGAAAATTTTTGACAAATTTTATCGCGTCACCGAAAATGAAAAAGTCCAGGAGGAGGAAGGCTCTGGACTGGGATTGTCGCTGGTGCGGGAGATAATAAACAGGCACAACGGGAAAATCTGGGCTGAAAGCAAACTCAATCAGGGAACCACGTTTTTTGTGGTTATGCCCAAAACAGAGCAACAGGAGTATTCTCAGCTATTGATGGATGATGCAATTATTACATAATTTTTTGATCGCTTAAAAAAGAATCGGGGCAATGCAATAACGCGCAATATATTCGCCCCAACATGACACTCATTTTTTCACGGCAGTTACCAGGCGCCATTTCACATTCAAAAGATCGATTTTGCTCCACTGATACTCAAAAAAGGGAGATGCTACACTTTCCCTCAGCCGAAAATATTTCCCACTGGTTCAACGCAAGACTGACTGCAACCTGGCTCAATCAAGTTTGGAAATCTAATCAGACAAATTGTCGAATAAACGCCGTCGGGTGAAACTTTTATTAAAAATCAAAGTTTTAGAAATGAATTGAATACAAACTGATGCCGTCTCTCAATTTTTAACAATTGTAACAGTTCAACTGTCATTCCGGTTGGAGCGAAGCGGAATGCCGGAATCTCAATAATAGAACTTTTAAATATTAATTTGCACATATATTCAGGAGATTCCGGCTAAAAACATGCCGGAATGACATTATTAGTTAAGAGTGCTGAACT
>DSAU01000528.1 GCA_011046315.1 bacterium | reverse complement strand
TATTTATTCCTAATGATTTTTCAAAGCAAAATCAACGAGTTTTAAAAAAAGGCTAATCGAGAAATTTTTCAATTTCCTCCAGAACTTCTTTAATGGTTACACGATAGGTAGCTTTAATCTGATTTCCTGAATGAAAATGATGGGGAAATGTTGTTATATGCGGATGATGTGGTGCATTATCCCATCTTAAAAGTAATTTACCAGTAGAATCCTGCCAGTGATATGAATAGTTGCTGCCATCTGCTTTAATAAATTCTCGGATATATGAAATGGAACTGTTTTTTAAATTGGCTCTGATTTTGATCAGCTTAACATTTTCTTCATCATAGTATTCCATGACTTCAAAAGATTCAATAAATTTGCTTGAATCTAAGTGATCAATTATTTCACGGAACATTCAATTTCCTCGAATCTTTGCTTCCACTCATTATAGGAATTAAAACTTGCCTCCCATTCTATAAAATCGTCCCACTCTTCAAATTTTTCTTCGGCTTTTGAATTAAATCTTTTTTTAAATTCTTCCAGCGATATATTATATCTTCTTTCAAATGGAAGCATTTTGCTACGATAAAATTCCATTTTCAGTTGAGCCTTGATTTTAAGATTTTTTAAAAGCTCATTTTCAGCTTCTTCTTTATTTATCCAGGAAGGTAGTTTGAGAGTCATTTTTCCCATAAATTCACCTGAGCTAGTAAAGTTGATATTTTGGAGGCGCTAACTGCCCACGCATTTATTGATCGACAATTCAAATTAACAAATATTCGTTTTAATGTCAAGCAGAATTTTGGATTCAGTCTAATGGAAACTGCTGAAGCAGTTATTTGTAGCTGTATTTTCATTCCAATCCACCACAATAAATTGTGGTGCTCGTTCAATAAAACCAACCTTGAACCAGCACTATTATCCCCGCTGTTACTTTTGCATATTTTTTCATCGTTCAATAAAACCAACCTTGAACCAGCACCCCGATTCATCGGGGTGTCAAATGCGAACAACGACACGCTGTCTAACCGCTTCAGCGGTTTTCTCTGGTAATGGAAACTGCTGAAGCAGTTGGGTTGGGTTTGTTTCATTATTTACCCACCACAATGAATTGTGGTGCTCATTCAATAAAACCCGACCCTTGAACTAACACCCCGATTCATCGGGGTGATAGATGCGAACAACGACACGATGTCTAACCGCTTCAGCGGTTTTTTCTGGTAATGGAAACTGCTGAAGCAGTTGGGTTGGGTTTGTTTCATTATTTACCCACCACAATAAATTGTGGTGCTCATTCAAAAAACCGATTTTGAACCATCACCCCGATTCATCGGGGTGCCAAATGAAACCACAACAACCACACCAGCAACCGCTTCAGCGGTTTCTGTTTAAACTCTAAAACCCATAACAAACCCCAATCCGGCCGGCGCTGTTTTTGTATTCTGAATAAAATTTCAATTTATGATCATCCATCTTCCCCATCGATGTTTCCGGCTCGGTTGCTGGTCCGAACAACGCCGCATCCAGCACATTCCACACCCAAACGCCCACTGCAGCGCCGATGAAAATATTCCTCATCTTTTCCGCGGATTCGATGTCGTCATATTTGGACGTCATTTGATTGTAGTAACTATTGATCTCTGTCTGATCGACAGCAGTCGAATAGTTTGACTTGAGCATATCATAATCCTGAATCGAATTATTGTATTGGTTGTTAAAAATCATTGCGCCGGCAATGGCGCCGACTTCGAGCAACGGGAATATCACCGCGCGGCTCTTTTTCTCCAGATAGTGCTGACCCAGTCCCGGAACAAACAACGACCACACAAAGGCTTTACCGTTCGATTTTCGCGTCAACTGTACTGACACGTCCTTTCGCTGATTTGGAGCGATATTCACCATTTTAGTCGTTGTTTCATATCCTTTGGCTGTAACTTGAATCATATAACTTCTGCCATCAAGCTCATAATTTTCCAGTGGTAATTCCCCAGCCAAACGTGCACCGATCCGAATGTCCGCTCCCACCGGACTTCCATTCACCGACAGCCTGCCTTTGGCTAAAATCAGCCTGGCAGCTATTGTTCTTGGCTCTGCTGAAACCAGTTCAACCTTTTCGTCAACAGGCTGATAATTGGTTTTGGAGATGGTGACCTGATGCGTGCCATATTCCACATCGGACAGGGTTAATGGCGTTTCTCCTCTGGCAACGCCGTCGATTCTAACTTCGGCGCCTGCCGGCTCCGAATTAACAATTAGGGTGCCGGTTTTCTTTGCCAGCTCCGGATTGATTGTTTTGACCTCGCCGTTTTTCAGCATAACCGATTGCGTCCAGTCGCGGTACATCGGATTGGTAATTTTTATCGCCACCTGACCCGGCATCAAATCGCGCACCACTGCCGGGGATCTGCCTTTGAGTTCTCGGTTAACAAAAACGTTACAATTGGGCGGTTGAGTCGTAATTCTCAGTGTTGCAGGTTTCACTCTTTCCATGCGGATGTTTAGCCGTTTGATCCTGTCACCTTCAACCACCACCACTTGCTCATGATCCAGATAATCTGCTTAGGACAATTTTAAAATGTGTTCGCCAGCGTCCAATCCGGTCAAGGTCTGGGGAGACAGTCCCAGCGGTTTGTTATCCAAAAAGATGTCCGCTTCCAGCGGTGAGGTAACAATTTTTAAGCCGCCTTTGGCTTTCACCAGCGCGAGATCCACTTTCTTAAATTCATCGGGCTCTAAAAACACAGTTTGACTGCCGCTGTACACATCTTTTTCCATGCGAATTTGGTGCGTGCCGGCTGGAATGCCCTCCTTTAGCAATGGTGTTGTTCCGCTTAAAAGTTGATCATCCACATAAACTCTGGCTCCCGGCGGATCAGATTTGAAAAAAAAATCACCCTGTCCGGCTACCGCTTCCCGCCGGATAGCTGGCTGTACTTCCGCGGATGAGGACATCCCCGCCATTTTCAGCGCAATGTTTTTAAGCGAGGTGGTTAATACCTCTTCGATGGGGCAATTGCAGTCCTCGGTTTTGGTGAGCATGATGCGTCCGGTCTCGATATCGATCATCCGCAGTGATACGGTGTAAATCGTACCGACTTTGCCGACGCTGCCGGCGATCATGCGGTCCACGCCCAGCAAGCGTCCGGCTTCCACAACACACTCGTTGCTGGTACAACCCGATTGCTGGAATCCCTGTTCTGTAAGAAGTTCCTGCATTTGATTGCGCTCCATCACGGAAAATCTGCCAGTATTGAACAGCTCAGTCCGCAGCCGGTCCGAAAGCGCCTGTTGAACAGAAGATGATAGATCCGGCGTTTCCAGGTTCATTACGGCAATATTTATTTTGCCGGAACCCTGCGCGTTTAGATTAGTAAAGCAAAAACAGAGAAAAATGAGAATGACTATCTGGTGAAAAAGTTTATTTCTCATGGGCAGCTCCCCTGGATTTAAATGGGGATTAATTGATGTTTGAAATGGTCACAAATAAATTTAATAAAATTTTCATAAAAGCCAAATGTTTTTCCAATATCAGCGAGGGTTTGTGAATTTTCTACTATGCACTCATTCTCATTGAAAAAGGAGACTACTGCATTCACCGGAGTGACATATTAATTGTTAGCATTTGGGCTAAAATGATTTTGCTTCCGCAAGGGATTTGGCGAAACGCGCTTTTTGATTAATTGCTCCTAAAGCTAAAGCAAAAGCTTTCCTTTAGACAAGACAGTATATAAAT
>DSAU01000266.1 GCA_011046315.1 bacterium | reverse complement strand
TCTACTATCAGAGACGTAAACAACTCTATGCCGCCCTGTTTGAACATCCGATAAACGCTACGGCTTAAAGATAGTCGGAAAGCCGTGTGAGGGAAAACCTCACGCACGGTTTGATGAGGGGAGGCTGGGAAAACCGTCGGGTCACACCAGTCTCCTACTCTACGAGTTTTTAAATCCCAAATGACAAAAGCTCAAAAAATCCCGCCAGGGCGCATGGGCGTTAATTTGTTATCAGTTCAATCTTCGTTTTTTTTTTGCAAAAGTTTTTTTAACACAGTTCAATTAACTCATACAACGGAAAGGCTGAGGCGAAGGCAAAGGCGAAGCAAGGTTTAAGATCAAAGGAAAAAGATAAAGGATTTTCTTTAATCCTTCGCCTTTGCCTCTGCCTTCGCCTGCACTTTAGTGCGCTGGGTTAAAACCAGAATTGTTGAGTTGTCCCGAAGCATTTTCGAGAAGATTTATCTCGTGGGTTGAAAATTTGCTTAATATACTCGGGGTTTTAACCCCGAATATTTAAAAAAATCGGGGGTTAAAACCCCTTCAAGGCATTTCAGACATTTAGAATCCACGACCTAAAGGTCGCGGCAATTCAAAAAGTTTCAATAAATAGCCTTAGCTTGACGCCAATGCGCCAGGGCGGGCCAGGTCGAAAATATCAGATTCAAATAAATGGATTTTTGAAATAGTTGAGAAGATGCATCTTTGCATCAAATAACCATTAGTTAAAAATTCTAACTTACAGTAAATAATCATAGTTATATATAGTCTCTAAAGTGACTCATACTGCCTTTTTTACGCATTTTGCTATAAATATATCGTCGCTAAAGCGACTTTGAGACAACGGTATTAGCTAATTTGGCAAAAACCAGCAAGGATCGAAAAAGTAAGTGGTGATAGGCACGATATATTTATAGAAATAAGACCTTCCTATCCCGTAAGGTACGTAATATAACAAATTTATAAACAAGCAATTAACTCCCTGAATTTGCTCTTATTCTGTGCATCCTCCCACGATGCATCCTCCCACGATTTAAATGTTAAAAATACAAACCAATAATCCAACTGGTCATTCATATTAATATTTGTCATTAGCCTGAATTATTCATAAATAATTGCCACCAAGACTCCAAGACACGAAGAAATAATAAGTTATAAGAAATTGAATTTTAAAATTAGTTTTGTCTGATTAAAATATGAACAAGGTTCTAATTAGTTGGTTTTTAAATCTTTGAGTCTCTGTGTCTTTGAGGCAAAAGAATATTTCAAGTTAGTAATTAAAAAAATGGTTCCGGTTTTGGGCGAGTGAAACGTCACTAAATCGCTTCGACTGTAGTGCGTCATTTCGATAGCGGTTGATGGAGTTTTACATTCAAATCATCGAACAACGTACTGTCCTTGCGCGCTGCTTGCAGTTGCTTTAAATTCACAATAGAGGAATCTTCGCTAAAAAGATAACTATTGGCTTCCACAAAAGTCCGCATCAGCTGTCGATCCACATTGCTGCGATATTCAAAAATCCGGTTGCGTCGATTGGTCGCGTTCATCTCAATCAGCCGTCCGAACAGATTGAATTCATTTCGTGGCGACACAATCCTCCTGCTGACCAATCCTTTTTGGGTCATCTTGGCCAGCATTTTATTCAAATCCTCAAACAAAACATTCATAGTAGTATCAAGGCAGGAGTAGAGCGTCGTATCCATTACGTTTTCCTTTGCCCATAAAATTTCCAAAATATCCAACTCCTGGCGCGTGGGGACTACATAATCCTTCAACGCCAGCCGGCGATGGAATGGTGGTTCAGGCGTTTCCAGTGGCATGATTGGCAAATTGGGCTTGAACACCGGATCGCGGTAAATGGACTCATACTTGTAATGACCGGGTAAGTTGGTTGCATCAAAATTGTTGGCTTCTTCCGGACGGCGGGCGCGATACTCGCTACGCAAATCAAAATGAATGGTTCGATTCTTTTCGGTCAGCGCTGGCAACTGCGGCATGGTGGGTTGCATTACCGATGGTTTCTTTTTTAAAACCAGGGATTGTGATTGTTGCGCGCTGATCCCGCTCGAATCAGGGCTACTGATCAACGTATCCGGTTGCTGAGCGAACAGATAAGGGGTGATAAACAAGTTCAGCAAGATCAGCGAAATAATCCTCATGATAATTTTTCCGTTTGATTAGCAATAAATTCGGGTTAGCTACCAGCTCGATTTGTTCTGCAAACTGAAACTTTTTATCCGACTGTGAATCAAAAGGGTAATTTGATTGACACAAAAAATTACTAATTTAGACGTTATCAGACATTTTTTTGTTTCCGATTATTTCGGTTTTAGTTAAACTGATGCTCAATGAAACTTCAGAGCGATGAAATGAGTAACAACAACAATTGAAAGGGATACGTTATGGACATGGAAATTACGTTTACGGGCGGGAAAAAAGTTGATGCCCTAGTTAATGGATTTGCGATCAAAACGGATCAACCGGTTTCAGCCGGCGGAGAAGGTTCAGCGCCGGCGCCTTATGAGCTGTTCCTGGCTTCGATTGGTACTTGCGCCGGTATTTATATATTGAGTTTTTGCCAACAACGTGGGATATCAACTGAGAATATCAAAATTGTGCAAAAACTATTGCCCAACGAGACGAATCGGGGAATCGGCACCATTGCCCTTGAAATTCAACTGCCGGAAGATTTTCCCGATCAGTACAGTGGTGCCTTAATCCGAGCCGCCGAGTTGTGCGCGGTTAAAAAGACGATACAAAATCCGCCGCGGTTCGAGATTTATACAAATAAAATAAATAGCTGACCATTAAATCATTAGGATTAAATCATTCCGGATCGTTCTCCTGAGCGATCCGGCATCGTTAATGTGATCAATAACAAAAAGCGAAAGGGGCTGAATTTGGAGTTACGGGCTGTTCTTTTTGATCTGGATAACACCCTCATCTTGTTTGAAGAAGATAAATTTTTTACCGCTTACACCAAAAAACTCTACCTTTCATTTCGCGATCTGCTAACGCCACAAAAGTTTGCTGAACGGTTAATGTACGCGACTCTAATGATGACCAAAAATGACGGAAAAACAACCAATGCAGAGTTTTTCGTTCGTCATTTCGCTGACGGCATTCCAATCAGTTCCGACCAACTCTGGCTGCGGTTTGAAAAATTCTATGCAACGGAATTCGAACAATTTCACAGCTTAATGGCTCCACTCGCGGGAGCGCGCGAAATTGTAATTAATTTGAAAAAGCGGGGCTTAAAATTGGTCATCGCCACCAATCCGATGTTCCCGATAAATGTGCAACTCATTCGATTGCGTTGGGCAAATTTAGATGACATTTGTTTTGACCTGATCACCAGCGCCGATAATTCAAATTATTGCAAACCAAACCTGCACTATTATCATGAAATTTGTCAGAAAATCAAGCTTCCGCCAGAGCAGTGTCTGATGGTCGGAAACGATGCGTTCAACGATATGATCGCCGCGAAAACCGGCATGAAAACCTATCTCGCCACTGACAGCGATCATCTTTCGATTGAGCTCAGTCGAGCGTTGGCGAAACATTCAAAGGTCGAAATGCCCGCGCCCGATTTTAAAGGACCACTGAGTGAGCTCTGCCACACTCTTGAAAAATTCAAATTAATTCCGGAGTAAATGGGTGTTTTCATCGCAGCGGTATAAACCGGCTCAATCGCTGCACGGTGCTGACAACAAATCTGTTTAATAGC
>DSAU01000178.1 GCA_011046315.1 bacterium | reverse complement strand
TAGCACCTTCAAACCATGATTATGGGCAAGGTGTTACTGTACCCGAATTTTTGATAATTTACCCAAAAACCGTGTCAAGAACTTTTTTCAAAGAACGAAACTTTTTTGTGCTGAATAGTTACGTTTTTTTGCACACATTAACTTTCTTCGTAAAAATTACAAACAAGCGAAAGCAGGCATTGAACGATTAATGCTCTTCGGTGGGAGCAGGAAGCATAATCTCTATTGTTGTATTTCTGTTCACCCGGATCTCTCTATACGCTGATATCCATTTCTAAAAACCCCTTCCCGTTCAGCTTTCAGTGCGTATGATCCGGGGGAAAGTCCAAGGAATCTAATTTGGCCTTGGGCATTTGTAACCTGAGGGGGAAAAAATCAAGCGGTTCACTCACGATCCCGCAAACTTTTCTCTCACAAAGTGTGTTCTCCAAACAGTACTTAACGGCCATACCTGAACAATCATGGTCCGGTTTTATCTTTGAAGGATAAATATTTTGTTCAGGAGACACAGGTAACGATCACATGAAGCACGGCACAACAGACAATGCCCAATCAGTGTATTTCACCATTGTAATAGTAGCTGGCTCTTTTACCCGCATAATCCTTTAATCTATGATCAGCCTGTCGTAAATATTCTGTGGTGTAAAGAATTGACGACGGCATGATACTCTTTTCTGACAACAAAAGGCATCTGATTGATGATATGCGTTCATGAGCTTCAGCGGCTTTCATATCGGAGACATTCTTCATATTACAGCTCTTTCCTCCTTGTGATAGCATTCCCCTGCCTGCAATTTCTGACTGTGAGAGAGCCCCCTCTCGTGGCAACTATCTTGAATATTTGCAACAAATAGCAAGCAACAATAAATGGTAACAAAAAAGCAGAGCCGCTGCCGACACTCTGCCTTTTTATTATAAACCTCCTCAAACGGATTTATTTAAGCTTGAGCTCCGGCCAAAAATCCTTCCCGAATCGCTTCCAGGGCGTTTCTAGATTCTAGTGCATCTCCAACAGTCTTAACCGCAACTTTACCTTCTAATTCTTTTAGGAGTGCGTTATCCGGCGTCATTCCCAAAGCAAGCACAATCATGTCTGCCTCAACCGATATGGTTGTCCGGCCTTTTCCAAGTTGCACACCTTTTTCATTAATCTCTTTTAGTTCAGCATCAGTAATTACTTGAATATGTCTATCTTCTATATCCTTCATCAACAGTACCCGCCTCGTAAATTCTTCATCCCCGGCAATCATTGGCAGCATCTCAACGATGGTTACTTGTTTACCGAGGGAAGCAAGATAGACGGCAGTTTCACAACCAACCATACCACCACCGGCAATAACCACCTTCTGTCCGGCCGAAACTTTACCTGACAAAATATCTTCAGCGGTTACTACATTAGTTCCCTCAATTCCCGGGATAGAAGGCTTCTTAGGATATGACCCAGTGGCTATAATGACTAGATCAGGCTTTTCTGAATCACAAATCGCAGCAGAATATTCCGTATTGAATTTTATCGAGACGTCCAGCTTTTCGACTTGTCTTGCCGCCCATGCTGTAAAAGAAGAAAAATCCCCTTTGCCTGGAGAAATTGCAGCCGTGATAAACTGTCCCCCTAAACGATCAGTCCGTTCGTAAAGCGTCACCTGATGGCCGGCTAAGGCAGCGGCCCTGGCAGCTTCCATGCCGGCAGAACCTCCTCCTACAACGGTTACCTTCTTGGGTTGATTCGTTTTCTTTAACTCATCTAAATATTCATAACCCAGGGTAGGATTGACGAGACAGCGAATGGGTTCATTTTTAAAAAGGATTTCCAGACAGCCCTGTTGGCAACCGATACAATGTCGTATATCATCATAACGACCTTGAGCAAATTTGTCGGGCAATTCAGGATCTGCAAGAGAAGCTCTGCCCATGGCGACAAGGTCTGCTTTGCCGGACAATAAAATACTTTCTGCTAAAAAAGGATCATTGATCCTCCCCACCGTCATGACCGGAATACTTACAACGCTCTTGACTTCTTCCGCATAATCCACAATCCAATTAGGATCAATCATCATCGGTGGTATGATTGCCCAGGTGCTTTCGTACGTCCCGGCAGATATATGCAGCAAATCAACACCTTGCTTTTCCAGTTGGATTGCAATGGCTTTCGTTTCTTCTATGGTACGGCCGCCGGAAACTTTTTCATCCCCGGAAATCCGAAAATCGATCATGAAATCCGGACCGCATTTTTTACGAATATCTTCAATAATATCAAGAGGAAAGCGCAACCTGTTCTCCAAAGATCCGCCGTAGTCATCACAGCGTTTATTGGAGTATTTTGACATGAATTGAGCAATTAAATAACCATGAGCACCATGAACTTCGACACCATCAAAACCTGCTTGCTTGGCCCTTAAAGCCGTATCGCCGAATTGTGAAATAATCTTTTTGATTTCCGGTATACTTAGTTCCCTGGGTATCTCTCCTAAAATCGGGCACGGCAGTGGTGATGCTGAAACCGGTTGTTCACCAACAAGAGCAGAGGTTGTTTGCCGGCCGGCATGGTATATCTGCGCAATAATCTTGGCACCAGCCTGGTGAACTCTATCAATGAGGTGTTTATGGGACTCAATTTGTTCATCTTTCCATAAACCTGGGGTCCAGAACCCCCTGCCTATGGGATCTACAGCATAATCTTCGACAATAATCATGGCCCAACCGCCTTTTGCCTTGGTCTCATGATAAGTAATAAAACGCTCAGTTGCCATTCCATCCTGATCACAAAATACCGTCACCATCGGTGCCACAACTAATCTGTTCTTTAGCTTGAGATTACCGATCGATATAGGGGAAAAGATTGGACTTACATTCAATGTCTTCATTATTTTCACCTCCTTCGATTTTTACAGGGCATTCCTTTTAATGAAAATACTCTATCACTTTTTTGAAAACAAGCGCCCTCATGGGCGGATTATATCGGATCATTGTTCCGCAATAATCGGCGACCCGAAGTAATGTTCCATTTTATTTAATAGGTTACTCTGTGAGTTACCACCCCCTATTCTATAAATGGATTTTTTAACTTATGTGGCAGTTCCTGAGTTCAATTCTTCAAAAACGCTGTCTTCCTTGTTGTGGAAGCAGCACCCATTCCTGACTTACAACCGCAGGAGCTGCAGAATTTTGCACCGTATTCATTTTCAAACTGACATTTCGGGCATTTCATCTTTCATATTGCTATATGAAACATGGTTTATGCCGATAGAGGGGATAAACGGTGTCCGAATTAAATGGAACTATTGATTGGAAAGTTTAGAAAGAAGACTGTAATGGTTTCGTTATATTGCAAGATGAACTTGACAGGATACGATGTGGTACAAAACGTGTGATTCCCCTTTTTAACAACTTGTCTTTATAAATAACGGAAGAATATTGAGATTTCAAGAAAAATTTAAATCACAGTAGGGTTTTATTCCCCACCCCTTGGGGCGTTTAACGTTTTGAAAGATACCTCGCTGCTTGCGGCGGGGGTAGTTCATTTTGTGAAAAATATAACATATCCCTTATATTGCTTTCACGGGTTACGTACAATATCAAGCTATGTTAATTGTTGATTTTATAATTTTACTAGAGTTTAGAGTTTCCTTATATTTTTTGTTCTTTCAAAATAGCATACCTCGGTATCGCCGTTTTTGTAAACGGCCTGCAAGTCCTTGATTGTTCGGCTATACCGCTATTGTTCAGGC
>DSAU01000426.1 GCA_011046315.1 bacterium | reverse complement strand
TCTAATAGCTGTTTGATTAAAGTTTGCTTTTCCATTTTCAGTGTGTTTGCCATTTTTCTTCCTCCTTGTGTGGTTTGTTTATAAGACGGAGGAAGTTAATAAAATTTTTTTATTATTTCATGCCGAAAATGGCCGGTTTTAAAGTGCCCACTAGTGGCCGGATTTGAGTGCCCGATGACAGATTGCGCATAACTCTAACTTGCAGGGGCGGTGCAACGGCGGAAGTAATTTACCCATTGTGTCCACAACTGGGATAACGTGCATTGTATCGGTGAGCCCACTCAATGACGTTCTCCCATAATATTTCCCACCGAAGGGGAGGCATGAACTATTACCAATCACAGATCCGCCCCGGTTTGCAGCGATTAGTGGCTAAACTGAAAAACAAAGGCTCAGGTGGAAGTTTTATCCATCGAAAGTTGGACTAATTTGTTACCGATTTTTTTTAACAAAGGGGAATCCAATATGGAAGAGCATAATCCGCAGGTGAAAAAATTGATCCTGCAGGTTGTTTCAAATCAACTGAAAGACAATGACCCACCGGAGACCAAACAGAACCTGAACAGGCTAATGTCGGAAGGTTATTCCAGGCCGGCGGCAAAGGAATTGATTGCCGCTGTGGTAGCGGCGCACATCTATGATATGCTGAACCAGCAGCGTAAATTTGACAACCGTAAATACATTGAAGATTTGGAAAAATTGCCCACGATGCCCTGGGATCATTAACGGAAAAGATGATAAAGCGAAGTCATTTGGAAAAATCAACTACATTTTGAGCAGGACAAAAAGGGTTCTCGTCAGGCATGATTTGAAATCGCATTTCGCTGGTTCGTAAACGTGTCCGGATTTTTAATGAAATCGCGTCTGAAGTATAGTGAATTTTACAACTAATAACAGCGATAAATCGGTATTAGGAAAATTCATTATCTTGTTTCGGGATATATATTAACTGACATTCTATCATATTCGATAATTCCTGCTTTTTGAATAGGTTGAAAATAGTCTTAATTGGCAAACCCGGAAAATCATCTGGAAGTCTAAAATAATCGAGCATCGATGTACAAAAAATATTCCGCTCCTGTTTTAAAAATTTAATTACATCATTATAATTTGGACTCCTTCCATAAATTGATTTTTAACTGATGTATTGCAACAAAAAAAAGCTTGACAATAAACTTTTTTTTGTCTATATTGGTTAGTGAACGATAACTAATAGATGAGTGGAGCGTTAAAATGAGATTAACATCCGGAGAAAGAAGAGAACAAATTATCACTGAAGCCATCCAGATTATTCACGAAACAGGATTTTCCTCATTGTCTATTCGGGAGTTGGCAAGCCGGGTGGGGATATCAGAGCCGGCAATTTACCGCCATTTTAAAAATAAAGACGACATCATTATGGGCATTCTCAATAAAATGCAGGAATTTGGTGAACTGATTCAGCAAAAGTTAATTTCGGTGGAGGGTGAATTGGAAAAAATCAGACAACTCTTTTTACTACAACTGGCATACTTTGAAGAGAATCAAGCGATGACAACGATTATGCTATCCGAAGAGGTGTTTCATTTAAATGAGAAGCTAAAGCACAAGCTGGCGCTGATCACCAATTCACGCTATCGCATGCTCATGGATTTGATAAAATCTGCGCAAGCCAAAAAGATCATCATTGATGAAGATGCAGACAATCTGGCTTTGATCATTATGGGAACGGTTCGGGTGATCATTTTTCAATGGAAATTACAGGATTTCCGCTTTTCATTGGTGCAACGTGGTAAATCTGTGGTCAACATGCTGTTAGCAATGTTGACTGTTAAAAAGTAAAATATTTATTTCTTTAATTTGTCTGCCGAAAATATCATAAAGCGAAATTAATGTGAATCTGTCAGCACTATCCAGTGTTGTTCAGTGTTATTCGGTGTTGAAAAAAAAATGTCAAAATTAATTCGTGAAAGCTGAATCAAATTGATTTTTTTTTCATCAAAAAGGTTAGCGAGTGATAACAAACAAAGGAAGACTCAAATTTAAAATGTATTTATTTCAAGAGGCGACAACAGCATGACTTTAACACAATTAATTTACGGTGTTATGAAAGGTTTACACGATGTTTTCACAGTTGTATGGATCGGAGGTTTATTCATGTCGAGTTTGGTCGTTCAGCCGGTGCTGAAACAAAATCTCGAAAACGGGCAGCAACTGAAACGAATTATGAGCAGCTTTCAGGCCCGGTTTCGAAAAATTACCGGGATCAGTATTTTGGGATTGTTGATAACCGGCGTTTATTTATCCCGAATGCAACCTGAATTTTTCGGCATGTTCAATTTCGGTAACAGCTATTCGACAATGTTATCCATAAAAATCATCATAGTTTTGATGATGATCGGGATTATGATTGTGAGCGGATTGCTGTTGAAGAAACAGGTAAACAATTTTGAACTTATCACTAAATCGCTGATGATTACCAATATGGTTTTGGGGCTGGTGGTTATTATTTTGAGTGGATTTTTGGCCGTTTAATTTTTTTAACTCAATAGCTAGTTAATGATAACTAATAACTGGAGGCAATATGTACAAATTTTTTGAAAAACTAATCACCAAAAAGTGGGTGATTTTAGCACTTGTGTTGGTCATCTCTGTTTTCTTTTTCTGGCAGATGAAACAGTATTCGCGCATGGAAACCGATCTCGATGAGTACATGCCAAAGGATCATCCGGCGTTCGTGTATAGCGACCAGGCTGAAGAATGGTTCGGCATTCAGGACGGGGTAATCTTTGCTATCGAACACCAGGACGGCGTGTTTAACTCTTCCACTATCGAAAAAATAAAGCAGCTCACCAAAGACTTGCAAAAAATGCCCCAGATCAACAAGGACGACGTGGTCAGTTTGTACACGGCGGATAACATTGTGGGCACCGAGCATGGTCTGGATGTAAAACCGTTTTTCAGCAAAACACCAATGACTGATTTAGCGCTGGATGAGTTGCGGAATAAGGTGCTACAAAATGAGATGGCGTTAGGCCGACTGGTCTCCACCGATGAAACGGTGACCATTGTCGTCGCCGAGCTGGCGGATGACGTATTTTCACAGGAATTGTATCACCAATTGCAGGATCTGGCAAAACAGTATCAAGGGCCGGAAAACATTTACGTCGCCGGTCGGCCCATCGTCGAAGGCACGCTGGCGTATTTGGGTCCCAAAGACATGCAGAAAATGGTACCCATCGTCAGTCTGGTGATCGTGGTTGTTTTGTTTCTCATTCTGCGCAGTTTCAAAAGCACCATTTTGACGCTGCTGGTGGTGCTGTTGAGTTCGGTATGGGCATTCGGATTGATGGCAATGTTGCGGGTGCCCATTTATTCGGTCACCACGATGATCCCGGTGATGCTCATTGCCATCGGTGTAGCTTATGGGATTCATCTTATCAGCCATTTGACGCAATTCAGGAATAAGCACCCGCAAGCATCAAATAAAGAAGCGATGATGGATATGCTGACTGCGATGTGGAAGCCGGTGACCATGACCGCTATCACGACAATGGTGGGGTTCACCTCGCTGCTCACTTCGCAGGTGTATCCGGTGAAATACTTTGGTGTGTTCACCGCGTTTGGCGTGTTTACGGCAATGGTGTTGTCCCTGTTGTTTATTCCGGCAGGTTTCATGGCGTTTGGCTTGCCGAAACTACGGCAGAAAAGCAACAATCTCCGCGGGAACAAGGATCAATTTGCAAATTCC
>DSAU01000127.1 GCA_011046315.1 bacterium | reverse complement strand
GTCGAGGGCGTAGAAAAATTGTCCCCGTTTGGCTTCCTTGCCGGTACGGTTCACTACTTTTCGTTCTTTATTATAATCAACATAAAGCCGCCTGCCGCGACGGATGCCGTAGCTTTTAATGGCTTCGATTTTTTGCAGGATCAGCGCCACCGGGTTACTTTTTAATGATAATTTATGTTTGCCAGCGAGTTGACGGTGCAAATCACGCAGACGATCAAAGTCGATCTCGCGCAACAACAGGCGAATATTGTTTTCGTCAAACTCAACCTTGATGCGCTGCTGCTTCAATCCGACGTTGAAATCGGTCAGCATGGCAATTTCGCGGTCGGACAGCGGTTTGGTTAACTTTATTTCGATTGTTTTGTATTTCAACAAATTTTCCTTCTTTTTAATGACTGATAAATTTACTAATGAAAGTTGAAAAAGTCAAGTGAATTACTGATAAATTTGCAAGCATTCAGTTTTAAGCGGGTTGCCGGTGCTCTGGCTGGATGAACAAATTGATTTTAAAAATGTATCAGTTTTTAAATTAAGCAGGTTGTTATCCCAAATAAAAAGATGGCATCGGTTTACATTTCAATCTGTATGCAGGCTGTCCATGAACTCATAAAAATTCAAAAAGTACATGTCATTGCGATCCCGCTTTAGCGGGAGAAGCAATCTCATTAATTATTGAGACTTATGTTAAAGATTGTTTCTCCGCAATTCAGTGGATCGCTATGACATTAAAACTGACACAATTTGAGGGTCATGGACACGCTGTATAAGGTATTTTATATGAAATTCAATTACACCGGTTAAAAACTCGTTGAGTCCTAAATATTGCTAACCCATTTTTTTTATTGATTCCGACTTGCAATTTTTTTATATTGAGTGATCATAATTACTGATAAGGAGACAGTGCGTGCAAAGCTCAAGAGAGATAGTTGTCAGAAGCCTGAAATTTAAAACTCCGCAGCGAATGCCACGGGATTTATGGCTGTTGCCCTGGGCGGAAATCCATCACGCCGATGCTGTTCGAAAATTGAAAGAACGCTTTCCGTCTGATTTTGTGAATACGGATTATTTTTACCCGGCTTTGCCGTTTGTGAAAGGCGATCCTTACCAGCGTGGGGAATATGTTGACGAATGGGGTTGCTCGTTTGTGAATTACCAGGACGGTATTATCGGTGAAGTTAAAAACCCGCTGATAGCTGACATTGGAGATTGGCAAAAGGTTGTTCCGCCGTATGCGCAATTGCCAGAAAATCCGCAGCCGGCTTACGACCAGATCAGCCGGTTTTATGAACAATCTGATAAATTTGTTTTAGGTAACTGCTGTCCGCGACCCTGGGAGCGCTATCAGTTTGTGCGCGGTTCGGAAAATGCGCTGATGGATGTAATGACACCGGAGCAAGGCGCTGAAAAGTTGCTGCGTTTGATTCATGAATTTTATTTGAAGGAGCTGGAATTTTGGGTAAAAGCCGATGTGGACGCGGTGATGTTTATGGACGACTGGGGTTCGCAAAATCAGTTGTTGATCCCGCCACGAATCTGGCGCGAGCTTTTTAAGCCGCTATATAAGGAATATTGCGATCTGGCTCATGCTCATGCTAAGTTTATTTTTATGCACTCCGATGGTCACATAACTGAAATTTATCAGCATTTAATTGAGATCGGAGTCGATGCCGTCAATTCCCAATTGTTTGTTATGGATTTGCAGGATTTAGCGCGCTGCGCCAAAGGTAACATAACATTCTGGGGGGAGATCGACCGACAGCATGTGTTGCCGTCACCCGATCCGCAAGTTGGCAGGGAAGCGGTGCGCAAGGTGGCAAAACATCTGTATCAACCGTCCGGCGGCGTCATCGCTCAGCTGGAACTGGGCGCCGGCGCTAATCCTGAAACCGCCATGGCTGTTTTTGAAGAGTGGGAACTTGTTGAGCGGGAGGCAAGGCAAAGTTGATCCAGCAGATAATTAATGCAAAAGGAGTGAGGCGAAATGAATGAAAAAAAATTAAACCGGAGGAAGTTTCTAAAACAAATCGGTATCGGTTCAGCGTTGTTAGCGACAACTTCAACCCGCTATTGGGGTTGCCATCGCAAATCTTCGGCCGTTCGTCCTAATGTCCTTTTCATCCTCACAGACGATCAACGCGCCGACACGATTAATGCTTTGAGCGACCAGGCGATTCAAACGCCGACATTGGATCGGTTGGTCAGGGAAGGTGTTTCATTTACCAATGCTTATATCATGGGCAGCACCAGCGGCGCTGTTTGCATGCCCAGTCGAGCCATGCTCTTAACCGGCAGGACTTTATTTAAGCTTGAGAAAAAAGGGCTGGTTATCCCTGATGAACACATATTGCTGCCCGAAGCGCTTCGCCATGCCGGTTATCAAACGTTTGGAACCGGCAAGTGGCATAATAGCCGGCAGGCGTATGCGCGTTGCTTCACTCACGGCGCGAAAATAATGTTTCGTGGCATGAGCGATCATTTACACGTCCCGGTTTATGACTTTGATCCCACTGGAATCTATGACGCGGAGAATGAATATATTAGCGATCAGTTTTCCTCTGAAATGTTTACCGATGCCGCGATTCAGTTTATTGAGAAGGATGTCAAACATGATCCGTTTTTTATGTTCGTCTCTTATTCAGCGCCGCATGACCCGCGGATGGCGCCCGATGAATTCAAAAAACGTTACCCGCCGGACCAGATGCAATTGCCGAAAAATTTTCTTCCGCAACACCCTTTTGATAATGGTGAGCTTGATATCCGCGATGAAAAACTGGCGCCTACGCCTCGGACTGCAGGCACTGTTCGTAAGCATCTGTCGGATTACTACGCCATGATTACTCAGCTGGATTTTCAAATCGGCCGGCTGTTGGACGCGCTTGAAAAAAGTGGCAAAATGGATCAGACGATCATCGTTTTTGCCAGCGATAATGGGTTGGCTATCGGCAGCCACGGTTTATTGGGAAAACAAAACCTTTATGAACATAGCGTGAAAGTTCCTTTAATTTTCAAAGGTCCGGGTATTCCGCGAAATGTGCGCAACCAGTCGCTGTGTCTGCTGTCGGATTTATTTCCCACTATCTGCCGGATGACGACTATACCAATACCACCTACAGTCGAAGGGAGTTCGCTAACACCTGTTCTCGACAATGAGCGTGTCGCGTATAGAGATCATATCTTTTTCGCTTACAAAAATTACCAACGTGGGATCCGTACTGCTGACGGCTGGAAACTCATCCACTATCGGTTGCGGGGCAAAAAGAAGACCCAGCTATTTAATTTAAACCGGGACCCACAAGAGCTCGACAATTTGATCGGGGACGATCGCTATCACGATATAATTAAACAATTACAGCAACTCATGAGGCAGGAAATGGTTTCACACGGCGATTTTTGCAGGTTTGAACAAAGCAACTGGAATATGCCAGAATGAGACTGCAACCGTAGCAATACCTTCAAATTTAAATTGCCAGCTCTACGATTTTTTGCCTGAAACTATAGCCTTGACAGTCAATCCTTGCATAATTGATGTGTAGTTTTATTGCGAAAATCAAGGAACTCAGATCAGATAACTGTTCTTGTTTCAACTAAAATCCGGTCGCCAGCTGGGAATATCTGGCATAGTATCTCAATCATAGGTGGAGACGCAGACTGATGCCATCGCTTTATTTGAAAATAGATTATAAATAGATGGCTTGATTTAAAGATTATATCATCTGTCAAATAATCAAGTTATCAAGCGATGACATCAGTATTC